>NZ_CABTJS010000076.1:0-119445 GCF_902485085.1 uncultured Kluyvera sp. | reverse complement strand
TTCTCGGACGGACCGAGCATGCTCACCAACCATGGAGCGCCACATTCTTGTGGTATGAAATATCGGCTCAGGGGACTGGCCCGCTTGCGAACATCTCAGAGAAATTTTGTCTTCACAGTCACTCTACCATAGTAAACTGCAAAGTGTTATTCAAACTTTGGGGCTGTCTTATCGGATATGCGACCCTGGTCAAGCAACGCCTGTTCAATGGTCTGTTGTAGCATCCGAATACGCTGTTCCATGCTGGAAGCATAGTCGCGCGTCTTTGCCCTTTCCTGAGTTAACTCATAGCTGATGTTCAACGCGGCGATGAAAACCAGCTGCTCAGTATTTGTGACTCTAGTGCGTTCTTTCAGATCTTGCAACCGCTGATTCAGATCGTCCGCTGCCTGATTCAAAGCATCTCTTTGTTCAGGCGGGCAATTCACTCGCAGTGAACGGCCAAAAATTTGGATATCGACGGGTTGTGCAGACATGCCACCTTCCTGCTGATTGACTGCGCGTCCTTCACTCTCAGGATGTGAAGGGGCGACACTATAGCTACCCTGGTATGAAGATACAAGCCCTTTTCTGGTATCTCCAGGGTCCAAAGTGGTAGCATACCATGAATTCCACCCAACAATGACGAATGCGCATGTCTATACAGAACGAAATGCCGGTTTACACCGTGATGAACCAACTGTTGAACCAACAAGGGGTAGGCCTGACGCCTGCAGAAATGCACGGTCTGCTGAGTGGTTTGCTCTGCGGCGGAAACAAGGACAGCTCCTGGCAGCCGCTGGTTCACGACCTGACCAACGAAGGTCTGGCCTTTGGTCACGAGCTTGCCGAGTCGCTGCGTTCCATGCATGCGGCAACCAGCGATGCGCTGGAAGACGACGGCTTCCTTTTTCAGCTTTATCTGCCTGAAGGCGACGATGTCAGCGTGTTCGACCGCGCCGATGCGCTCTCTGGCTGGGTAAACCATTTCCTGCTTGGCCTGGGAATGGTACAGCCAAAGCTGGATAAAGTGAGAGATGAAACCGGCGAAGCCATTGACGATCTTCGAAATATTGCGCAACTTGGCTATGAAGAAGATGAAGATCAGGAAGAGCTGGAAATGTCGCTGGAAGAAATTATCGAATACGTTCGCGTAGCGGCGCTGCTGTGCCACGATACTTTCACCCACCCGCAGCCGACCGCGCCTGAAGTGCAAAAGCCAACATTACACTAATCACAACGCCCGCTCTGCTTGCTGCGCAAGGCCGGCGAACGGAGCGCTAAGGGATTGAAAGGAGATGTCATGACACAGCAAGCGTTTCTCCGCCGCCGCCAGGCATTACTGGCGCAAATGAAGCCAGGCAGTGCGGCGCTGATTTTTGCCGCACCAGAGGTGACTCGCAGCGCGGATTCTGAGTATCCCTATCGCCAGAACAGCGATTTTTGGTACTTCACCGGCTTTAACGAGCCTGAAGCCTTGCTGGTGCTGATTAAAAGCGATGACACTCACAACCACAGCGTGCTGTTCAACCGCGTTCGCGACCTGACGGCTGAGATCTGGTTTGGTCGCCGTCTGGGCCAGGACGCCGCGCCGGAAAAACTGGGCGTTGACCGCGCGCTGGCGTTCAGCGAAATCAATCAGCAGCTGTTCCAGTTGCTGAACGGCCTGGACGTGATTTACCACGCGCAGGGCGAATACGCTTTTGCTGATGACATCGTCTTCACCGCGCTTGATAAACTGCGTAAAGGTTCGCGTCAGAATCTGACCGCGCCGGATGCGATGATCGACTGGCGTCCGATGGTGCATGAAATGCGCCTGTTCAAAGACAGCGAAGAGATTGAAATCCTGCGTCGGGCTGGTGAAATTTCCGCGCTGGCCCATACCCGCGCGATGGAAAAATGTCAGCCTGGGATGTTTGAATACCAGTTGGAAGGGGAAATCCTCCACGAATTCTCCCGTCACGGCGCGCGCTACCCGTCCTATAACACCATCGTGGGCAGCGGCGAAAACGGCTGCATTCTGCACTACACCGAAAACGAATCCGAGCTGCGCGACGGCGATCTGGTGCTGATTGACGCAGGCTGTGAATACAAAGGCTACGCGGGCGATATCACCCGTACGTTCCCGGTGAACGGCAAATTTACCCCAGCACAGCGCGCTATCTACGATATCGTGCTCGCTTCGCTATACAAATCCCTTGAGCTCTATCGCCCGGGCACCTCCATTCAGGAAGTGACTGGTGAAGTGGTGCGCATTATGGTGACTGGCCTGCATGGTCTGGGGATCCTCAAAGGGGAAATTGACCAGTTGATTACCGACAACGCCCACCGCCCGTACTTTATGCATGGCCTGAGCCACTGGCTGGGGCTGGATGTGCATGACGTAGGCGTCTACGGCGCAGACCGCTCGCGCGTGTTGGAGCCGGGCATGGTGTTGACCATTGAACCGGGCCTGTACATCGCGCCAGACGCGGACGTGCCGGCGGAATATCGCGGTATCGGTATTCGTATTGAAGACGATATTCTCATTACCGAAGACGGTAACGAGAATCTCACCGCGAGCGTGGTGAAGGATGCGGATGCCATTGAAGCGTTGATGGCAGCGGCACGTCAGCTATGAGCGTGATTATTGTCGGCGGCGGCATGACCGGCGCCACATTGGCGCTGGCTATTTCGCAGTTAACGGCGGGTCGCCTGCCGGTGCACCTGATTGAAGCGGCGGATATTCACGCCGCTGAACACCCGGGCTTTGACGGCCGGGCGATTGCGCTAGCGGCTGGTACCTGCCAGCAGTTGGCGAAGGTCAATCTCTGGCAGGCCATTGCCGACTGTGCAACGCCGATTACCACCGTTCACGTCAGTGACCGCGGCCATGCTGGTTTTGTCACCCTTGATGCTCAAGACTATCGGTTATCCGCACTCGGCAATGTTGTTGAGCTGCACGACGTGGGACAGCGGCTGTTCGGCCTGCTGCGCCATGCGCGCGGCGTCACGCTGCATTGTCCTTCGCGGGTGTCGCTGGTTGAACGCCAGGCTGATGGTGTAAGCGTTACGCTGGACAGCGGTGAAACGCTGCAAGGCAAGCTGCTGGTTGCTGCCGATGGCTCGCGCTCCACGCTTGGCGAGCAGTGCGGTATTACCTGGCAGCAGGAACCATACAATCAGGTGGCGGTGATTGCTAATGTCTCCACCGCCGTGCCGCATCAGGGGCGGGCGTTTGAACGTTTCACCGAGCATGGCCCTATTGCCATGCTGCCGATGTCGCAAAATCGCTGTTCGCTGGTGTGGTGCCACCCGCTGGCGCGCCATGACGACGTGCTGAGTTGGTCTGATACGCAGTTTTGCCAGGCGCTACAGAAAGCGTTCGGCTGGCGTTTAGGGCGAATCACCCACGCTGGCGCACGCAGCGTCTATCCACTGTCGCTAACCACCGCCACCCGGACGGTATCGCACCGTCTGGCGCTGGTAGGCAACGCGGCGCAGACGCTGCACCCGATTGCCGGGCAAGGTTTTAACCTCGGCATGCGCGACGTGATGACGCTGGCGGAACATCTGGCGGGTGCGCACGAGGCCAATCAGGATATCGGCGACTATTCGCTGCTGTGCCATTACCAGCGTCAGCGCGCGGAAGACAAAGCGGCCACGATTGGCGTCACCGACGGGCTGGTGCATATTTTCGCCAACCGCTGGGCGCCGCTGGTGGCCGGGCGCAACGTCGGCCTGATGTCGATGGAATTATTTACCCCTGCACGCGATGTGCTGGCGCAGCGGACGCTGGGCTGGGTCGCCCGCTAATCAGCAGTTTAAGGAGTTAATGTGCAAAGTGTTGATGTTGCCATCGTAGGCGGTGGAATGGTTGGGCTGGCGGTGGCCTGCGGTTTACAGGGCAGCGGCCTGCGGGTTGCCGTGCTGGAGCAGTCGCTGCCGCAGGCGCTTGCCGCCGATGCGCCGCCTGCGCTGCGCGTCTCTGCTATTAATGCGGGCAGTGAAAAGCTGCTCACCAGGCTGGACGTCTGGTCGGCCATTGTGGCCCAGCGCGCCAGCTGCTATCACGGTATGGAAGTGTGGGATAAAGACAGCTTCGGCCGCATCGCGTTTGATGACCGCAGCATGGGCTACAGCCATCTCGGCCATATCGTTGAAAATGCGGTGATTCACCATGCGCTGTGGCAGAAAGCCGAGCGCAGTAGTGACGTTACCCTGATGGCCCCTGCAGAACTTCAACAGGTAGTTTGGGGTGAGAACGAAGCATTCCTGACGCTAAAAGACGGTAACATGCTGACCGCGCGTCTGGTGGTCGGCGCGGACGGCGCGAACTCCTGGCTGCGCAGCAAAGCGGATATTCCGCTGACCTTCTGGGACTATCGTCACCACGCGCTGGTGGCGACCGTTCGCACCGAAGAGCCGCACGAAGCCGTTGCGCGCCAGAGCTTCCACGGCGACGGTATTCTGGCCTTCCTGCCGCTCTCCGATCCGCATCTCTGTTCGATAGTCTGGTCGCTGTCGCCGCAGGAAGCAGAACGGATGCAGCAGGCCGATGACGCTGAATTTAACCAGAAGCTGAATATCGCCTTTGATAATCGCCTGGGGCTGTGCAAGGTAGAGAGCGAGCGTCAGGTGTACCCGTTGACCGGGCGCTATGCGCGTCAGTTTGCTGCCCACCGCCTGGCGCTGGTCGGCGATGCGGCGCACACCATCCATCCTTTGGCCGGGCAGGGCGTGAACCTGGGCTTTATGGACGCCGCCGAGCTGATAGAAGAGCTGCGCCGTCTGCATACACAGGGCAAAGATATCGGGCAGCACTTCTATCTGCGTCGCTACGAGCGCAGCCGTAAGCACAGCGCCGCGCTGATGCTGGCGGGAATGCAGGGTTTCCGCGAGCTGTTTGCCGGTGAAAACCCGGCGAAAAAACTGCTGCGCGACCTCGGCCTTGCGCTGGCCGATACGCTACCCGGCGTCAAGCCGCAGCTGATTCGTCAGGCGATGGGCCTCAACGACCTGCCTGAGTGGCTTCGTTAAGTTGCTCACACTTTTACTCCCGGTGGTTCTACCGGGAGTCTCCTTCCTCATTTGAAAAATTCTAATTTCACGCCATTTTTCGCATTAGTTTTATTAATCCATGCGTTTTCATGTTACGGAAAAGTCGCCCTGTTTTACGCATAAAATATTATCTTATGCTGAATTGTTACCCGTTGTTGTTAATTAAATGTGGTGTATTTCGCTTTTTTGCAGTCGATTCCTCTGTATGATTTTTCGCGACTTTTGGTCATAAGCTAATGTGATGTCCCCTTTCTCAGGATGGTTTACCACGATGTTCGGTGGTAAGTTCAGGGAAAAGAGAACGTTTGCGTCGGTGCCCAAATGGGCGTCGGCGTTTGGTTTTGTGGTGCGATATATTCAACGAGGACATGATGGCTCAACAAACGCCTTTGTATGACCAGCACGTGTTATGTGGCGCGCGTATGGTGGATTTTCACGGCTGGATGATGCCGCTGCACTATGGCTCACAAATTGATGAGCACCACGCGGTGCGTACCGATGCCGGGATGTTCGATGTGTCGCACATGACCATCGTCGATCTGCACGGACCACGGACCCGAGAGTTCCTACGCTATCTGCTGGCAAACGATGTTGCCAAGCTCACCAAGCCCGGCAAGGCGCTCTACAGCGGTATGCTGAATGCATCGGGCGGCGTGATTGATGACCTTATCGTCTACTACCTCACCGAAGATTATTTCCGCCTCGTCGTAAACTCCGCCACTCGCGAAAAAGACCTCTCCTGGATTACCCAACACGCTGAACCTTATGCCATCGACATCACCGTCCGTGATGACCTGTCGCTGATTGCCGTACAGGGTCCAAACGCGCAGGCGAAAGCGGGCACGTTGTTCACCGATGAGCAGCGTCACGCAGTGGAAGGCATGAAGCCGTTCTTTGGCGTGCAGGCGGGTGACTTCTTTATTGCGACCACCGGCTATACCGGTGAAGCGGGTTATGAAATTGCCCTGCCAAAAGAGCAGGCCGCCGATTTCTGGCAGAAACTGGTACAGGCAGGCGTGAAGCCTTGCGGCCTGGGCGCGCGTGACACGCTGCGTCTGGAAGCCGGGATGAACCTCTACGGTCAGGAAATGGATGAAAGCGTTTCTCCGCTGGCGGCCAACATGGGCTGGACCATCGCCTGGGAACCCGCAGACCGCAACTTTATTGGTCGCGACGTGTTGGAACTGGAACGCGAAAAAGGCACCGAACAATTGGTCGGCCTGGTGATGACCGAAAAAGGCGTGCTGCGCGGTGAACTGCCGGTGCGCTTTACCGATGCTCACGGCAACGCGTGCGAAGGTGTGATCACCAGCGGGACTTTCTCGCCAACCTTAGGCCATAGTATTGCGCTGGCTCGCGTCCCGGCTGGGATTGGCGAGACGGCGATCGTGCAGATCCGCAACCGCGAAATGCCGGTCAAAGTAACGAAACCTATTTTTGTGCGTAACGGCAAGGCCGTCGCGTAAGCCCTTTTTATTCTGGAGATTTTTTGATGAGCAACGTACCAGCAGAACTGAAATACAGTAAAGAACACGAATGGCTGCGCAAAGAAGCTGACGGTAGCTACACCGTTGGCATCACCGAGCACGCACAGGAATTACTGGGCGACATGGTCTTCGTTGACCTGCCGGAAGTTGGCGCGACCGTTAGCGCGGGCGATGACTGCGCCGTGGCGGAATCCGTTAAAGCGGCATCCGACATCTATGCACCAATCAGCGGTGAGATCGTTGCCGTGAACGAAGAGCTGGGCGACTCGCCGGAGCTGGTGAACAGCGAACCGTACGCGGGCGGCTGGATCTTTAAGATCAAAGCCAGCGACGAAGCGGAAGTGGCCGCGCTGCTGGATGCGACCGCGTACGAAGCCCTGTTAGAAGACGAATAAGGATTTGCTCCCTCTCCCTGAGGGAGAGGGCCGGGGTGAGGGTGCTCTGGCATCGTCACCCCAAACTTCTTCCTCCGTGAAGAGGCAATCTTAAAATCACCGCACGTTTCAGGAACCATCGCTCATGACACAGACTTTAAGCCAGCTTGAAAACCGTGGCGCGTTTATTGAACGTCACATCGGGCCGGATGCCCAGCAGCAGCAAGAGATGCTCAAAACAGTTGGCGCGGATTCATTAAACGCACTGATTGCGCAGATCGTGCCGAAAGATATCCAGCTTGCTACGCCGCCGCAGGTAGGTGAGGCCACCACAGAATTCGCCGCGCTGGCGGAGCTGAAGGCCATTGCCGGTCGCAACAAGCGCTTTAAGTCATACATTGGCATGGGCTACACCCCGGTACAGTTACCGCCGGTTATCCAGCGCAACATGCTGGAAAACCCGGGCTGGTACACCGCGTACACCCCGTATCAGCCAGAAGTCTCTCAGGGACGTCTGGAAGCGCTGCTCAACTTCCAGCAGGTCACGCTGGATCTGACCGGTCTCGATATGGCTTCCGCTTCTCTGCTGGACGAAGCCACCGCTGCCGCTGAAGCGATGGCAATGGCGAAGCGCGTGAGCAAACTGAAGAACGCCAACCGTTTCTTCGTCGCCGCCGACGTGCATCCGCAGACACTGGACGTGGTACGTACCCGTGCGGAAACCTTTGGCTTTGACGTGATTGTTGACGACGCTGACAAAGCGCTGGAGCATCAGGACGTCTTCGGCGTACTGCTCCAGCAGGTTGGGACAACCGGTGAAGTTCACGACTACAGTAAGCTGATTGCTGAGCTGAAATCCCGCAAAGTGGTGGTGAGTGTTGCCGGTGATTTCATGGCGCTGGTGCTGTTAACCGCGCCGGGCAAACAGGGCGCGGACATTGTCTTCGGTTCTGCCCAACGTTTCGGCGTACCGATGGGCTACGGCGGCCCGCACGCGGCATTCTTTGCCGCTAAAGATGAATTCAAACGCGCCATGCCTGGCCGTATTATCGGCGTATCGAAAGATGCCGCTGGCAATACCGCGCTGCGCATGGCGATGCAGACCCGTGAGCAGCATATTCGCCGCGAGAAAGCGAACTCCAACATCTGTACCTCGCAGGTACTGCTGGCTAATATCGCCAGCCTGTACGCGGTCTTCCATGGCCCGGTTGGTCTGAAGCGTATTGCGAACCGCATTCACCGCCTGACCGACATTCTGGCGGCCGGCCTGCTGCAGAAAGGGCAGAAGCTGCGCCATGCGCACTACTTCGACACCCTGTGCGTGGAAGTGGCGGATAAAGCCGCCGTGCTGGCGCGCGCTCAGGCTGCGGAAATCAACCTGCGCAGCGATATCCTCAACGCCGTAGGCGTCACCCTGAACGAAACGACCACTCGTGAAGACGTGCTGGCGCTGTTTAGCGTGATTCTGGGTGATAACCACGGTCTGGACATCGACGCGCTGGATAAAGACGTGGCGCTCGACAGCCGCTCTATTCCACAGGCGATGCTGCGTGACGACGCGATCCTGAGCCATCCGGTGTTTAACCGCTACCACAGTGAAACCGAGATGATGCGCTACATGCACTCGCTTGAGCGTAAAGATCTGGCGCTGAATCAGGCGATGATCCCACTCGGTTCCTGCACGATGAAGCTGAACGCCGCAGCGGAAATGATCCCTATCACCTGGCCGGAATTTGCTGAACTGCACCCGTTCTGCCCGGTTGACCAGGCGGAAGGCTACCATCAGATGATCGGCCAGCTCTCCGAGTGGCTGGTGAAATTGACCGGTTACGACGCGCTCTGCATGCAGCCGAACTCCGGCGCGCAGGGTGAATATGCGGGTCTGCTGGCGATTCGTCACTACCACGAAAGCCGCAACGACGGTCATCGTGATATCTGTCTGATCCCAAGCTCAGCGCACGGTACCAACCCGGCTTCCGCACAGATGGCGGGGATGCAGGTGGTTGTCGTGGCTTGCGATAAGAACGGCAACATCGATCTGCCGGATCTGCGCGCGAAAGCGGAGCAGCATGCGGACAATCTTTCTTGCATCATGGTGACCTACCCGTCCACCCACGGCGTGTACGAAGAGACCATCCGTGAAGTATGCGAAATCGTCCACCAGTTCGGCGGCCAGGTTTATCTCGACGGCGCGAACATGAACGCCCAGGTCGGCATTACCTCTCCGGGCTTCATTGGCGCGGACGTCTCGCATCTCAACCTGCATAAAACCTTCTGCATTCCGCATGGCGGCGGTGGCCCAGGTATGGGTCCTATCGGCGTGAAATCACACCTGGCACCGTTTGTTCCGGGCCACAGCGTGGTGCACATTGAAGGCATGCTGACCCGTCAGGGCGCCGTTTGTGCAGCACCGTTCGGCAGCGCCTCCATTCTGCCAATCAGCTGGATGTACATCCGCATGATGGGCGCAGAAGGCCTGAAGCAGGCAAGTCAGGTGGCAATCCTCAACGCGAACTATATTGCGACTCGCCTGAAAGATGCCTATCCGGTTCTCTACACCGGTCGTGACGGTCATGTGGCGCACGAATGTATTCTGGATATTCGTCCGCTGAAAGAAGAGACCGGCATCAGCGAGCTGGATATTGCTAAGCGCCTGATTGACTACGGTTTCCACGCGCCGACCATGTCCTTCCCGGTCGCGGGTACGCTGATGGTTGAGCCGACGGAATCCGAAGGCAAAGCTGAGCTTGACCGCTTCATTGACGCGATGCTGGCTATTCGCAGCGAAATCGACCGCGTGAAAGCGGGCGAGTGGACGCTCGAGGACAACCCGCTGGTCAACTCCCCGCACACTCAGAATGAGCTGGTGGCGGAGTGGAACCACGGTTATACCCGCGAAATCGCCGTCTTCCCGGCAGGCATGGCGAACAAGTACTGGCCGACGGTGAAACGCCTCGACGACGTTTACGGCGACCGCAACCTGTTCTGCTCCTGCGTACCGATGAGCGAATATCAGTAATTCTCTGATTAGGCTATCTTTTAAAGGCGCTGCGGCGCCTTTATTTTTTGGGAGACGCGAATGGCAATAGCATTAGTGACCGGCGCCAGCCGGGGAATCGGCCGGGCGACGGCGTTACAGCTGGCGCAGGAAGGATATACGGTGGCAGTGAACTATCACCGTAATGAAGCCGCCGCCAGCGAGGTGGTAGGTGCGATTATTGCGCAGGGTGGCAAGGCCTTTGCCGTTCAGGCTGATATTGGCGATGAAGCGCAGGTGGAAGCGATGTTTGCGCGCCTCGACATGCAGGGCGAACCGCTAACGGCACTGGTCAACAACGCGGGCGTGCTGTTTACCCAAAGCCGCGTCGAGGCGCTAACCGCCGAGCGTATTAACCGAGTGCTGACCACCAACGTTACCGGCTATTTTCTCTGCTGCCGGGAAGCGGTAAAGCGAATGGCGATACCGCACGGTGGGCAGGGCGGGGCGATTGTTAACGTCTCCTCGGCGGCTGCACGTCTAGGCTCACCGGGTGAATATGTGGATTATGCGGCTTCGAAAGGGGCGATTGATACGCTGACGACCGGGCTGTCGCTGGAGGTGGCGGCGCAGGGTATTCGGGTGAACGGGGTGCGGCCTGGGTTTATCTATACCGAGATGCATGCCGACGGCGGGGAGCCGGGGCGTGTTGATCGCGTGAAGTCGGTGCTGCCAATGCAGCGCGGCGGTCAACCGGAAGAGGTGGCGCAGGCGATAGTCTGGCTGTTGAGCGAGAAGGCGTCGTATGTGACGGGGAGCTTTATTGAGCTGGCGGGTGGGAAGTAGTGCGGTCAGCCCCCTCACCCTAACCCTCTCCCCAAAGGGGAGAGGGAACCGATGGTGCGGCTATCTGATATTAAGCTCGGACTGCTTTGCCCCCTCTCCCCTTTGGGGAGAGGGCCGGGGTGAGGGGGAAACAGACTTACAGACTCTCGCCGTTGCTAGCAATCACCGCTTTATACCACTCAAAACTCTTCTTGCGTGAACGTGACATATCGCCCGTGCCGTCGTCGTGCTTATTCACGTAGATAAAGCCATAGCGCTTGCTGTACTGCCCGGTAGTGAACGACACGCAGTCGATGCAGCCCCACGGCGTATAGCCCATCAGATCCACACCGTCATAGGTGACCGCTTTCATCATCTCTTCGACGTGCGCGCGCAGATAATCAATGCGGTAGTCGTCGTTGATGCTGCCGTCGGCTTCGACTTTGTCGTACGCGCCAAAGCCATTTTCCACGATGAACAGCGGTTTCTGGTAGCGCTCGTACAGTTCACACAGCGAGTAGCGCAGGCCGACCGGGTCAATCTGCCAGCCCCAGTCTGATGCCTTCACGTGTGGGTTCGGTACACTGCCTTCAAAGCCGGAGATTGCGTCACCGCTGCCGCCTTCCGCCTTCACGGCGTTGGTCATGTAGTAGCTGAAGCCGAGGTAGTCGCAGGTGCCTTCACGCAGAATCGCCTCGTCGCCCGCTTCCATTTTGATGTTGAAGCCACGGCGTTCCCATTCGTTCAGCACGTAGCTTGGGTAGTAACCGCGCAGCTGCACGTCGGTGAAGACGTAGCGCTCACGCATCGATTCCTGGGCAAACATCACGTCTTCTGGTTTGCAGGAGAACGGATAGAGCGCCACCATTGCCAGCATGCAGCCGACTTTCATCTCTGGGTTGATGCGACGAGCGGCTTTCACCGCCAGGGCGCTGGCCACGAACTGGTGGTGCAGCACCTGGTACATGGTCTCTTCCGGATTTTCATGTTCGGTGTAGACCACGCCGGAGCAGCAGTAGCCGAACAGCGGCGCGCGCCAGTTACGCTGGTTGTTGATTTCGTTGAAGGTCATCCAGTATTTGACCTTATTCTTGTAGCGCTCAAACACCACTTCAGAGAAGCGAACAAAGAAATCAACAACTTTGCGGTTAGTCCAGCCGCCATACTGCTGCACCAGGTGCAGCGGCATTTCGAAGTGGGAGAGGGTGATCACCGGCTCGATGTTGTACTTCAGCAGTTCATCGAACATGTCATCATAGAATTTCAGCCCTTCTTCATTTGGCTGAGTTTCGTCACCGTTCGGGAAAATACGCGTCCAGGCGATAGAGGTGCGGAAGCATTTGAAGCCCATCTCGGCGAACAGCTTGATGTCTTCTTTGTAGTGGCCGTGGAAGTCGATGGCTTCGTGGTTCGGGTAGTATTTGCCCGGCTCGACCTGCTGGGTAATTTCGCGCGGAACGCCGTGGGCGCCGCCGGTTAGCACGTCACAGATGCTGGGGCCTTTGCCGCCTTTATTCCAGCCGCCTTCAACCTGGTGCGCAGCAACCGCGCCACCCCATAAAAAGTCTTTCGGTAAGGTCAGTTTTTTCATCTTTGCTATGCTCAGTTATTGGGCTTAATAAGGCTGAGTCTAACAAAGGGGAAATAAATGTCACGATATAACAAATCCCACAACAGGGAATATGTTACATCGAAAAAACACCCTGTATTTTTATGCTAATTTCTTCGCCAGCTTACGGCCTAATGATTCCAGAATATAGATAACCGGGATCTGGGTCGTAATATCGTAGACGCCGCCGATGCGCGTTTGCGGCACGTGCCAGGAGAGGTTGAAGTCGGCAAGCTTTGCCAGTCGTGAGTGTTCATGGCTGGTGATGGACATTACTTTGCAGCGATGCAGGCTGAACTGCCCGGCAAAGCGCAGAATTTCTTCGGTTTCACCCGATACTGAAAGCACAATAGCCAGCGCGTTTTTTGCCATGTCGTTGGTGACGGGGAAATAAGGATCGTCGATATGGTTGCTGAATTTCCCTATATTCGAGAAAAAACGTGCGCCATATTTTGCCAGCGAACCAGAGGTTCCCGCACCGACAAATATAATACGTTCTGATGCGAGAATAATATCAACCGCATCATCCAGCAACTTATCAAATTCGTCATTATTAACGCCTTTGAAAAAGCTGATGATTTCGCTGGCACCAAAATTTGCCTGTTGCGGTTCATCCTGCTCTAAATACAATTTGAAGCGCACCCGAAACTCCGAGTAACCTTCGCAGTTGAGCTTTTTACAAAAGCGCATCACCGTGGTGGTGGAGACGCCCGCCGCGTCGGCCAGTTCACGGATGGTCATGTACATCACCGTGTCACGATTTTTAATGACGTAGTGATAGACCATCATCTCAAGATTATTGAGGCTGGCAACGGCGGCGTGGGAGAACATGCTCACGGTGATGGATACTCGTAAAAATAGATGACCTGAGGGAATGATAACATGCAGCCAAACGACATTACTTTTTTTCAGCGCTTTCAGGACGACATTCTCGCCGGACGGAAAACCATTACGCTGCGCGACGCGGCTGAGTCGCACTTTAAGGTCGGGGATGTGTTGCGCGTCGGGCGCTATGAAGATGATGGGTATTTCTGCACGATTCGTGTGGTGGCGACCTCAACCGTTACGCTGGATACGCTGAGCGAGCGCCATGCGGAGCAGGAAAACATGAGCCTGCCGGAGCTGAAAAAGGTGATTGCCGATATCTATCCCGGCGAGAACCTGTTTTATGTGATTGAATTTAAACGCGTTGAATGAAAACGTGTACAGGTGTTAGCTGAATGATTTTGTTAACTAATTGATTATTCTTAGTTTACAAAAATTCATCTTTTTATTTTAGCTTACATGTGTTCACTGGAACCATTCTCAGTTACGCTAGGGTGTTTGCTTTATTTGTCGTTCGCCCGGAGCGCGTAATGGATAAGAAACCACTCATTAAACAGGGATATTCTCTGGCAGAGGAAATTGCCAATAGTATCAGCCACGGCGTTGGCTTTGTCCTGGGAATTGTCGGGCTGGTTTTGCTGCTGGTTCAGGCGGTTGACGCCAATGCCAGCGCTACGGCTATCACCAGCTATAGCCTGTACGGCGGCAGTATGATTCTGCTGTTTTTGGCCTCTACGCTGTATCACGCTATTCCGTCACAGCGCGCCAAAGTATGGCTGAAAAAATTCGACCACTGCGCTATCTACCTGCTGATTGCCGGTACCTATACGCCGTTCCTGCTGGTGGGGCTGGACTCGCCGCTGGCGAAAGGGTTGATGATTGTTATCTGGAGCCTGGCGCTGCTGGGGATCCTGTTTAAGCTGACCATTGCGCATCGCTTTAAAATCTTGTCGCTGGTGACCTATCTCACGATGGGCTGGCTGTCGCTGATTGTGGTCTATCAGTTGGCGGTGAAGCTCGACATTGGCGGCGTTACGCTGCTGGCGGTGGGCGGAGTGGTTTATTCGCTGGGGGTGATTTTCTACGTCTGCAAGCGCATTCCTTACAACCACGCTATCTGGCATGCGTTTGTGCTGGGCGGTAGCGCCTGTCATTTTCTGGCGATTTATCTGTACGTGGGGCAGCACGCGTAGGAACGGAGCAAACCCGGCGGCGCTGCGCTTGGCCGGGCTACGGTTAATGGGTAGACCGGGCGAGGCGTTTACGCCGACCCCGGGGAAACACCTGACTCAATTACTCTTCGTCTAACGAATACGGCAGCGGCTTGATGCTCAACGTGTTGGCATCGTCGCGCACGCGGAACACGCTGTCGGCTTCCATATCATTGTTCATCACTACCTGCACCAGTACCTGACCATCTTCCAGCTGTACGGCGGCCAGCACGGTGCCGGTACGTCGCCAGTTGTCGCCCATTTTGAGCTCAAGATCTTCACCGGCTTCCGGTACGCGAGCGGCTTTACCTGCCAGCGTCCACAGCGCGCGTTTGTTGGCTCCGCGGAACTTTGCGCGAGCAACCATCTCCTGCCCGGTATAGCAGCCTTTTTTGAAGCTGATACCGCCCAGCGCCTGTAGGTTGGTGGCCTGCGGAATAAACTGCGCGCTGTTCGCTTCATCAATCACCGGCAGACCGGCTTCGATATCCAGCGCCAGCCACTGTTGGCTGTTGTTGAGCTGTGCTTCACCGCGCAGCGCGTCGGTAACGCGTTCTGCGGTCGCAGTATCGGTCACCAGCAGGAAACGTTCTTCCGGATGGGCAAACCACAGCAGGGACGTTTCACCTTCTTGCAGGCATGGTTTCTCGGCGTTTGGCAGCGTTGTGAACAGGTTAGCCAGCGCAGCGCGAGCCTGGAAACCGGCGACGCCGAGCAGGACAACATCGTCGTTTGGCGCAATCACCACCTTCGAGAAGACCGCGTACTTTTTCAGTTGGGTCAGTTGCGCTTCGCGCACGCTTCGACGTTCAATAAAAGCGAAGCCATCCTGACGACGGAACAGACGCAGGTTACTCCACATTTTGCCTTTGGCATCGCAGTGGGCGACCAGCAGATGCTGATGCTCACCCATCTGGGCCACATCTGCCGTGACCTGACCCTGCAGGTATTTCTCACTGTCGGCACCGGTAACGGTCGCCAGCGCCCAATCATCAAGCGTCATCAGCGTCAGCGGCAAACGGGCTGCAACGCCGGGCTGACGTGGAGGAAACGGAGTAAAAGCCATATTGATGTCCTGAATAGAGTTGCGAACGCACTTATCCACTCATGGTAAAAGAGATGCTTACCATTGCAAGCGGTTTTGCAGGGCGTTTTGTGCCCTCTGCGCGTTCTGCGAAGCGGATCGAAAGAAAAATAATCCCATTCATTTTTAAGGGGTTTTATCGGAATATGACGCGCATAATGTGATATTCCGGTAAGGTAACGGCAAAAAACACGTTAAACTAGACGCAACGTAATGCTGGAAGGAAATTATGGACATCAATAATAAAGCCCGTATCCACTGGGCATGCCGCCGCGGTATGCGCGAACTCGATATCTCCATTATGCCGTTTTTTGAGCACGAGTACGACACGCTCAGCGATGAAGACAAAGCCATTTTCATTCGTCTCCTTGAATGCGACGATCCTGACCTTTTCAACTGGCTGATGAACCACGGTAAACCTGCCGACGCTAACCTTGAGCGCATGGTACAACTCATTCAAACACGGAATCGGGAACGTGGTCCTGTGGCAATCTGATTTACGCGTCTCCTGGCGCTCACAGTGGCTTTCCTTGTTACTCCACGGTCTGGTGGCGGCTTTCGTGCTGCTGATGCCCTGGCCGTTGAGCTACACCCCGCTCTGGCTGCTTTTGCTCTCTCTGGTGGTCTTTGACTGCGTTCGCAGCCAGCGACGCATTCATTCGCACCAGGGGGAAATTAAGCTGCTGATGGATTCAAGGCTGCGCTGGCGTAATCAGGATTACGAACTGCTTGGTGCGCCGTGGATGCTGAATTCAGGGATGATGCTGCGGATTCGTCGTCTGGAAGGAGGCCGTCGTCAGCACCTGTGGCTGGCGGCAGATAGCATGAATCCTGAAGAGTGGCGTGACCTGCGGCGGATACTTCTGCAACAGCCCACGCCAACGAAGCACTAGGAGAACTGCTCGGCCATCTCGCCGAGAATCTGTTCGCACCAGCTCTGAATGCGTTCATCGCTAAGATCGTACTGGTTGGTTTCATCCAGCGCGAGACCGACAAAAAGCTGACCATCAGCAATAACCGGTTTCGGGCTGGTGAACTCGTAGCCTTCGGTTGGCCAGTAGCCGACAAACTTCACCCCTTTAGTCGCCAGCTTATCGTGCAGCATGCCCAGCGCATCAAGGAACCACTCGCCGTAGCCGAGCTGGTCGCCCATGCCGTACAGCGCGATGATTTTACCTTCCAGATTGAGCGTATCCAGCTGTTCCCAGACCGCTTCCCAATCTTCCTGAATCTCACCGAAATCCCAGGTCGGGATACCAAGAATGAGCACATCGTATTGCTCCATCAGGGTGGGGGAATCATCTTTCAGGTTATGTAATGTGATCAGTTCCGGGCCGATAATGTCGCGAATTTTTTCCGCTGCCATCTCGGTGTAGCAGGTGCTGGAACCGTAAAAAAGGCCGATATTCATGACGTACTGCTCTCGATTCTTGCGATGATGATGCGCCCAGTGTACCAGAAAGGGGGCTAATTCAGGCATAATGGTGCTGATTTAACACGCAGAGGGGCCGAGGTGGATAAGGATCTTGCACGAATCGAACAGTTTCTCGATGCGCTGTGGCTGGAGCGCAATCTGGCTGAAAATACCCTTAGCGCGTACCGCCGTGATTTGACCATGGTGGTCGAGTGGCTGGCGCATCGCGGGCTCTCGCTGGAGACGGCTCAGAGCGACGACCTGCAAAATTTGCTCGCCGAGCGTCAGCTGGGGGGCTATAAAGCAACCAGCACCGCACGACTGCTGAGCGCCATGCGCCGCTTCTTCCAGCATCTGTACCGCGAAAAATTCCGCCCGGACGATCCCAGCGCGCAGCTGGCGTCGCCGAAGCTGCCACAACGGTTGCCAAAAGATCTTAGCGAAGCGCAGGTTGAACGACTGCTGCAGGCACCGCTGGTCGATCAGCCGCTGGAGCTGCGGGATAAGGCTATGCTTGAAGTGCTTTATGCAACCGGGCTGCGCGTTTCCGAACTGGTGGGGCTGACGATGAGTGATATCAGCCTGCGTCAGGGTGTGGTTCGGGTGATCGGTAAAGGAAATAAAGAGCGTCTGGTGCCGCTTGGCGAAGAGGCCGTTTATTGGGTGGAGAACTGGCTGGAGCACGGCCGCCCGTGGATGCTCAACGGCGTGGCGATTGATGTGCTGTTCCCCAGCCAGCGCGCCCAGCAGATGACACGCCAGACCTTCTGGCACCGCATTAAGCACTATGCCCAACTGGCGGGAATCGATAGCGAAAAGCTGTCACCGCACGTGTTACGCCATGCCTTTGCAACGCATTTATTGAACCACGGCGCGGACTTACGTGTCGTACAAATGCTGCTGGGCCATAGCGATTTGTCGACCACACAAATTTATACGCACGTCGCGACAGAGCGGCTGCGACAACTTCATCAACAGCACCATCCACGAGCATGATGCTGATTTAAAAGGACAGTTTATGAAACAAGGTTTAATGATGTTCACCCTGCTGGCGACGGCATTTTCCGGCCTGGCGCACGCTGACGATGCGGCTATCAAACAGTCACTGGCGAAACTGGGCGTGCAGAGCACCGATATTCAGCCAGCGCCGGTAGCCGGGATGAAAACCGTCCTGACCAACAGCGGCGTGCTGTACGTCACCGATGACGGGAAGCACATTATTCAGGGGCCAATGTATGACGTGAGCGGCGCGCAGCCGGTCAATGTCACCAACGCGCTGCTGATGAAGCATCTGAACGCGCTGGAAAAAGAGATGATTGTCTACAAAGCGCCGCAGGAAAAACACGTCATCACCGTTTTCACCGACATCACCTGCGGCTACTGTCACAAGCTGCATGAAGAGATGAAAGACTACAACGCGCTGGGCATTACCGTGCGCTATCTGGCTTTCCCACGTCAGGGCATTCAGAGCCAGGCTGAGCAGGATATGAAATCTATCTGGTGTGCCAAAGACCGCAACAAAGCGTTTGACGATGCGATGAACGGCAAAGGCGTTCAGGCGGCGACTTGCGATATCGACATTGCCAACCACTACGCGCTTGGCGTGCAGTTTGGCGTGAACGGTACTCCGGCTATCGTGCTCAACGACGGCTACGTGGTACCGGGCTATCAGGGGCCGAAAGAGATGAAAGCGTTCCTCGACGAACACCAGAAACAGACCAGCGGTAAATAATTCGCGTGAAACCACAGACTCAACTTCGCCGCCGAGAGGTGGATGACTCAATCGCACTGCCTGACGAACTGTCGCCGCTGCTGCGCCGTCTGTACGCCAGCCGCGGCGTGAAAACCCCGAGTGACCTGGAGCGCGGCCTGAAAGGCATGCTGCACTGGCGCTCGCTGACGGGTGTGGAAAAAGCCGTCGAGATGCTGCATGACGCGTTTGAAAAAGAGCTTCGCATCATGGTGGTGGGGGATTTCGATGCCGATGGTGCGACCAGTACCGCGCTGAGCGTGCTCTCCCTGCGGGCGATGGGCTGCCACAACGTCGAGTATCTGGTGCCGAACCGTTTTGAAGATGGCTATGGGTTAAGCCCTGAGGTGGTCGATCAGGCCCACGCTCGCGGCGCGCAGATGATCATGACGGTGGACAACGGGATCTCTTCCCATTCCGGGGTTGATCATGCGCATGACCTCGGGATCAGCGTATTGGTTACGGATCACCACCTGCCGGGCGAAACGCTGCCTAACGCCGATGCGATGGTGAACCCGAACCTCATCGACTGTCCGTTCCCATCGAAATCGCTGGCGGGCGTTGGCGTGGCCTTTTATCTGATGCTGGTGCTTTGCAACCATCTGAAAGAGAAGGGCTGGTTCGAAAAACGGGGGATTCCAGCGCCGAAGATTGTCGAATTTCTCGATCTGGTGGCGCTTGGCACGGTTGCCGACGTGGTGCCGCTGGATGCCAACAACCGCATTCTCACCTGGCAGGGGCTGAGCCGCATCCGCGCCGGTTACTGCCGCCCGGGAATTAAAGCGCTGCTGGAGATTGCCAACCGTGATGCAGCCAAGCTGGTGGCAAGCGATCTCGGCTTTGCGCTGGGGCCGCGTCTGAATGCCGCCGGTCGCCTGGACGACATGTCGGTCGGCGTGGCGCTGCTGCTGTGCGATAACCTCGGCGATGCCCGCGTGCTGGCAAACGAGCTTGATGCGTTGAACCAGACGCGTAAAGAGATTGAGCAGGGAATGCAGGCGGAAGCGCTGACGTTGTGCGAACAGCTTGAGCGCAGCCGCGCCGAGCTGCCCGGTGGACTGGCGATGTATCACCCCGAGTGGCATCAGGGCGTGGTCGGCATTCTGGCCTCTCGCATTAAAGAGCGTTTCCATCGCCCGGTGATCGCCTTTGCGCCAGCGGGTAACGGTCAGTTGAAAGGCTCGGGTCGCTCCATTCAGGGGCTGCATATGCGCGATGCGCTGGAGCGTCTGGATACGCTGCATCCCGGCTTGATGCTGAAGTTCGGCGGTCACGCGATGGCGGCGGGGCTCTCTTTGGAGGAAGAACGCTTCGAAGAGTTTCAACGCTGCTTTGGCGAACTGGTTACCGAGTGGCTGGACCCGGCGCTGTTACGGGGTGAAATCCTCTCCGACGGTGAGCTGAGCCCACAGGAGATGACGCTGGAGATGGCGCAGATGCTGCGCGAAGCCGGGCCGTGGGGGCAGATGTTCCCGGAACCGCTATTTGACGGGCGTTTTCGTCTGTTACAGCAGCGTCTGGTGGGCGAGCGTCACCTGAAGGTGATGGTGGAACCGGTCGGCGGTGGCCCGCTGCTGGACGGCATTGCGTTTAACGTCGATACCGCCGTCTGGCCGGATAACGGCGTGCGTGAAGTGACGCTGGCTTACCGCCTGGATATCAATGAATACCGTGGCAACCGAAGTTTGCAGCTTATCATCGATCATCTCTGGCCGATTTAGCATCTCTTATACTGTAATTAAGGGCGGGAATCCGCTAAGATTCCACTCTTATAACCGCATTTTTCTCGTCCATTAAAAGAAAATAGACCATGTTTGAAATAAACCCGGTAAATAATCGCATTCAGGACCTCACGGAACGCTCCGACGTTCTTAGGGGGTATCTTTGACTATGACGCCAAGAAAGAGCGTCTGGAAGAAGTAAACGCCGAGCTGGAACAGCCGGATGTCTGGAACGAACCCGAACGCGCGCAGGCGCTGGGTAAAGAGCGTTCCTCGCTTGAAGCGATTGTCGACACCCTCGATCAAATGTCTCAGGGTCTGGAAGATGTTTCCGGTCTGCTGGAACTGGCTGTAGAAGCCGAAGACGAAGAGACCTTCAACGAAGCCGTTGCAGAACTCAATACCCTGGAAGAAAAGCTGGCACAGCTGGAATTCCGTCGTATGTTCTCCGGCGAGTATGACAGCGCCGATTGCTATCTCGATATCCAGGCAGGTTCTGGCGGTACTGAAGCGCAGGACTGGGCAAGCATGCTCGAGCGTATGTATCTGCGTTGGGCAGAAGCGCGCGGCTTTAAAACCGAAATTATCGAAGAGTCCGAAGGGGACGTGGCCGGGATTAAATCCGTGACCATCAAAATCTCCGGCGACTACGCGTACGGCTGGCTGCGTACGGAAACCGGCGTTCACCGTCTGGTCCGTAAGAGCCCGTTCGACTCCGGCGGCCGTCGTCACACCTCGTTCAGCTCCGCATTCGTGTATCCAGAAGTTGACGACGATATTGATATCGAAATCAACCCGGCGGATCTGCGCATTGACGTATACCGCGCATCCGGTGCGGGCGGTCAGCACGTTAACCGTACGGAATCTGCGGTGCGTATCACACACATCCCAACCGGGATCGTGACGCAGTGCCAGAACGACCGTTCACAGCACAAGAACAAAGACCAGGCCATGAAGCAGATGAAAGCGAAGCTTTATGAACTGGAAATGCAGAAAAAGAATGCAGAAAAACAGGCGATGGAAGACACCAAGTCCGATATCGGCTGGGGTAGCCAGATTCGTTCCTATGTCCTGGACGATTCCCGCATTAAAGACCTGCGCACCGGGGTTGAAACCCGCAATACGCAGGCGGTACTGGACGGAAGTCTGGATCAATTTATCGAAGCAAGTCTGAAAGCAGGGTTATGAGGAACCAACATGTCTGAACAAAACGCACAAGGCGCTGACGAGGTAGTCGATCTTAATAACGAAATGAAGGCACGCCGCGAGAAGCTGGCTGCACTGCGTGAGCAGGGCATCCCGTTCCCGAACGATTTCCGTCGTGACCGTACCTCTGATCAACTGCACGCTGAATTCGATAGCAAGGACAGCGAAGAGCTGGAAGCGCTGAATATCGAAGTTTCCGTTGCCGGTCGTATGATGACTCGCCGTATTATGGGTAAAGCTTCCTTCGTGACTTTACAGGACGTTGGCGGCCGTATTCAGCTGTACGTCGCGCGTGACGATCTGCCGGAAGGCGTTTACAACGAGCAGTTCAAGAAATGGGACCTCGGCGACATCCTGGGTGCGAAGGGTAAACTGTTCAAAACCAAAACCGGTGAACTGTCTATCCATTGCACCGAGCTGCGTCTGCTGACCAAAGCACTGCGCCCGCTGCCGGACAAATTCCACGGCCTGCAGGATCAGGAAGCGCGCTACCGTCAGCGTTACCTGGACCTGATCTCCAACGATACTTCCCGCAATACTTTCAAAGTGCGTTCCCAGATCCTGGCGGGTATTCGTCAGTTCATGGTTGGCCGCAACTTTATGGAAGTGGAAACCCCAATGATGCAGGTGATCCCTGGCGGCGCGTCTGCCCGTCCGTTCATCACCCATCACAATGCGCTGGATATGGACATGTACCTGCGTATCGCGCCGGAACTGTACCTGAAGCGCCTGGTGGTTGGCGGCTTCGAACGCGTGTTCGAAATCAACCGTAACTTCCGTAACGAAGGTATCTCCGTTCGCCACAACCCAGAGTTCACCATGATGGAACTCTATATGGCGTACGCGGATTATAAAGATCTGATCGAGCTGACCGAATCTCTGTTCCGTACCCTGGCACAGGATATTCTGGGCAACACCGAAGTGCCTTATGGCGACCAGACTTTCGATTTCGGTAAGCCATTCGAAAAACTGACCATGCGTGAAGCTATCAAGAAATATCGTCCAGAAACTGACATGGCCGATTTGGATAACTTCGACTCTGCGAAAGCCATTGCTGAAAGCATCGGCGTTCACGTTGAGAAGAGCTGGGGTCTGGGCCGCATCGTGACCGAGATCTTCGAAGAAGTTGCCGAAGCGCACCTGATTCAGCCAACCTTCATTACCGAATATCCAGCAGAAGTTTCTCCGCTGGCGCGCCGTAATGACGTGAACCCGGAAATCACTGACCGCTTTGAATTCTTCATCGGCGGCCGCGAAATCGGTAACGGTTTCAGCGAGCTGAACGACGCAGAAGACCAGGCACAGCGCTTCCAGGATCAGGTTAACGCCAAAGAAGCGGGTGATGACGAAGCGATGTTCTACGACGAAGACTACGTCACCGCGCTGGAACACGGCCTGCCACCGACCGCGGGTCTGGGTATCGGTATCGACCGTATGGTCATGCTGTTCACCAACAGCCACACAATCCGTGACGTGATTCTGTTCCCGGCGATGCGTCCGGTGAAATAATCGCGATAGCGAGAGGCAAAAAACCCGGCGATGCCGGGTTTTTTTATGCCTATTGTCTGTGGACCGGCTCAGCGACGAGCAAATGCCATAAACGCCTGACGTGCCTCTTCATCGGCCGCTTCCATCACCATCCACGGGCTAAACGCCCACGGCGTTAACGTTAGCGCCTGCAAAATATCGTTAAGCTAGCACCACTGATACTCAATTACTTCATCGTGGTTGGCCTTCACGTCGCTGGTCACGCGCGCGGCATAGACCGGGCAGACTTCGTTTTCCACAATGCCGTTTGGCGCCACGGCGCGGTAGCGGAATTCGGTGGCGATAGGGGTGATATCGGCAATCTCAACGCCAAGCTCAAAGCGGCAGCGGCGGATGATCGCTTGTTCGAAGGTTTCGCCCTGCTGTGGGTGACCGCACACCGAGTTGGTCCACACGCCGGGCCAGGCTACCTTGCTTAAGGAGCGGCGCGTTGCCAGAAGCTGGCCGCGTTCGTTGAATAACCAGCAAGAGAAAGCGAGATGCAGAGGGGTGGAGAGGGTGTGAGCGGCGTACTTCTCCAGAATACCTGAAGGTTTATCGTGCTCGTCGAGCAAAATGACGTGTTCGCCTGTCATGACAACTCCTGAAAATGAATGATGACCCGGCATAAACCCGCCGGGTCATATACTCAGGCAACCAGCGTAGCCCATAAATGGGAAAAAGGCATTACCAAAACAAGCCCCGGCAACATGTTGGCAACCGGGAAAAGCTTAATGTTACAGATACGCAACCCGGTCGCGACCATCAGCAGCCCACCGGCGCAGGAGAAATCGGCCATCATGGATGGAGTGATCATCGGCATCAGGAATACTGCCAGCATCGCCAGCGCCAGCTGAATCACCAGCTGTGGAATGGCAATAGTCATCACCGCAAAGCCTAGCAGAGTGGCGAAAATCCCGGCGGTAAACAGGTCGAGAATCGTTTTGATGTACAGAATTGACGGGTCACCGCTCATCCCTTCGGTCATTGCCCCGAACACGCCCGTACCGCTGGCGCAGAACAGCACCAGAATCGCCACAAACTTCTCGGTGAATTCTTCGTGGCTTAGCCCCTGTACCGGTGGGAAGACCTTGTTGATAAGGCCACGGGTAGAGCCTGCCGCTTTACCAATACCGCGTTCCAGATGCAGCAGTTCGCCAATCAGCGCGCCGACGATCATCGCCAGCACCACCGCAGGCATATATTTCACCTTCAGCACCAGCGTAATCCCCAGACCTACCGAGCACAGCCCGAAGGTCATCGGCAGCGCCGTTTTCACGCGTTCAGGGAGTTTACCGCCCGCCACTGCGCCAATCAGCCCGCCGATAATCACGGCGGACCCGTTAACATAAGGACCGATCAACATAAAAGTATTTCCTTTATCGCACTAGTCGCCGTGGCGCAGTGACCCTTCACCCCAGCGTGGAATGTTGTCCACGTCGATGTCGAACAGGTCCAGCGCGCGATTTACGCTGTGCGTAATAATGTCGTCCGCCGTTTGCGGACGCTGATAGAGAGCTGGAACCGGCGGGAAGATAATCCCGCCCATTTCCGTTACAGCGGCCATATTGCGAATATGGCCGAGGTTAAGCGGCGTTTCACGCGCCAGCAGCACCAGACGGCGGCGCTCTTTGAGCACTACGTCCGCCGCGCGGGTGAGCAGGTTATCGGTAAGACAATGTGCAATCGCGCCCAGCGTTCTCATGGAACAAGGGGCAACCAGCATCCCCAGCGTTTTAAATGAACCGCTGGAGATGGCGGCACCCAGATTGCCAATTGGGTGGACAACGTCAGCCATCGCCATCACCTCATCCAGACGGAAATCCGTTTCCAGTTCACAGGTTTTTTCCGCGCCTTTTGAGACGACCAGATGCACCTCCAGCGGAAGAGGCTGAAGGAGTTCCAGCGCCTTAACGCCATACTGAAAGCCGGATGCGCCGCTGATGCCGATGATGATGCGTGGTTTCATTGTCTATTCCTCTTACTCGAAGTCCGGCAGGAAGCGTTTCACGTCCACTTCTTTGAATTTAGAGCGTTCAAAGTGGTGTTTCAGGTGGAAAGGTACGGTGCAGTCAAAGATGGTTTTGCACGACATGCCCTGTTGCAGAATGCTTGGGCTGTACTCCGGCACCTGAGACGGGTCCAGCGGGTGGCAGCGCACGCCTGGGATGGTGATGGTATCCACGTCGCCCTGGTAGCGAGTTTGCATCGCCCACAGCACATCATCGCTGTCGAAGATATCCACGTCTTCGTCTACCAGAATCACATGCTTCAGTTCCGGGAAGGCGGAGAACGCCAGCAGTGCCGCCTGACGTTGGCGGCCTTCGTCCGCCGGGGAGAATTTCTTGAATTGCATGACCGCCAGCAGTTTGCCGCCGCCCGCAGAGTGCGCGAAGACGTTAAGCAGTTTGCCCGGCATCGCGCGGCCAACCATATCCAGAATGCTCGCTTCGGTTGGGATACCCGCCATGTTGACGTGTTCCTCGCCAGGACCGACGGTGGTGCGCCAGATTGGGTTATGACGATGGGTGACGGCTTTGACTTTAATCACCGGCAACGCGTCTTTGGACTCGCCGGTATAGCCCGGGAACTCCGGCATCGCGCGGCCAGTGTTGGTGTTCTGGTCTTCACGAACGCGCACGTTTGGCAGCAGCTCGCCTTCGATAATAATCTCGGCGTGGGCAATCGCTTTTTCGTTGATAGTCAGGCATTTCACCATTTCAACGGCCTGGCCGCGCAGGGAACCGGCGATGCTCAGTTCATCAAAACCGAGTGGGGTAGTTGGTGGCTCGAAGCAGGCGGCAATCTCAATCGCCGGGTCAACGCCAATGCTGATGGAGATTGGCAGCGGCTGGACTAGCTCTTCCGCTTTCATGCGGAAAGCATCAATGTGACGGCCTGGAGTCAGCCACATAGAGAGCTCATCGCGGCTCTGGACGCATAGGCGGTGAATGGTGATATCCGATTCGTGGGTTTCCGGATCGGAGGCGTAGCACAGCCCCATGGTGATGTACGGACCTGCATCTTCTTCGGTATTGGTTGGCGCTGGCAGCAGTTTGCGCAGGTCAAAATCGGCGTCAGTGGCCAGATGAACCACTTCCTGAGCGACGGCTTTTTCAGTAGTCAGAACCGGTGGAATTGGGCTTTGTACGGAGTCCTTCAGCAGGTGCCCCAGCTTTTCTGGTGGGCAATCGAGGAAGTGGCTGACGCGTTTGCGGGAACCGTTGATGCCGATAGCCACGCTGATGTCGTTAAAGCCTTTAATCTTGTTGAACATCATAACCGGGCCGTTTTTACGGGTTGGACGCTGGCAGGTGCCACCGGCGCCGACGTAACGGTATACGCCGGACAGCTCCGCATGTGGGTCTACTTCGGTATCGGTTTCAACGTATTCACCTGGCAGCGTTTTCAGCAACGCTAACGCAGAACGCAGGTCGCGAACGGTTGTTGTATTTTTCACGGTTTGTTCCTGTTGATAATCGGAAAGAATGTCTGCGCTAACCCTATTCCTTACACAATTAAGGGGCAAATACCGTTTAGCTTGGTCAGGGAAGATCAAAAAGATGTGGGTACAACAATAAAGGCTTCGTGCGTAAACTATAGCAAAGCGAAAAGGGAGCGGAGAGGGCATGGATTTAAAACGATTACGGTATTTCTGTCGGGTGGTTGAGCAGGGCTCGATAAGCCAGGCGGCAAAGGTGCTGAACATGGCGCAGCCACCGCTGAGTAAGCGCATTCAGGAGCTGGAAGATGAGCTGAAAACGCCGCTCTTCCTGCGTCACGGTAACCGTATTGAGCCAACCGAAGCGGGGTTTTTCCTTTACCGTAAAGCCTGCGAAATTCTGCGCCAGGTGGAGGATACCGCGCGCGAAACGATGGAAATCGCACAAAAAGATCGGCTGCAGTTCCGTTTTGGGATGAGCCATCTGTTCCAGTCGTACTTTAAGCCGCTGCTGTTGGCGCTATACCAGCGCTATCCGGAAATTGAAGTGAATATCTCGGTAACGGACTCCAGCCACCTGGAGATGATGCTCAATGAAGGCGCTATCGACCTCGCCTTTATTCAGCGCCCCTATCGCAGCGAAGGGTTTGACTATGTGTCGTTAGACCCGGTGAAGCTGGTGGCGGTTATCAATAAAAAATGCCTGCCACAGCCGCCTGCGAACCCGTTTGATTACAATGCGCTGGGCGCACTGCCGCTGGTGTTGCTTCACCGCGCGAAAGATTCGGGCACTTACGAGATGCTTATCGATCTGTTCCGCAAAGCCGGGGTAAACCCAAAGGTGATTATGCACATCACTCAGCCGGGGGTGATTATCGACTGGCTGGAATCGGGGCTTGCTGCCGCGACGCTGCTGCCATCGTCTGAGGTCTGCGCTGAAAGGCTTAAGGAGTGCTATGTCGTGGAAGTATTCCCTTCACCGCAGATTTTCTACCCGGCGATGGTGAAAATACCGGCGGTAAACTGGTGCTCGCAGGTCATGGAGCTGGTGGCGGAAGGCTACCCGTTTCCAGACAACTCGCCGCGTTGATGGTTTGGTATCCAGCGTGACCCTGCTATCATAGTCCAACCGAACGTTTATGACCTGAGGATTCGTTTTGCGAGCAGGACGCCAACTCTCTTCCCCACTACGTCTGTTAATGTGCCTGATTATCGGGCTTGTCCTGTCTGGTTGTGCTGGAAATTCATCCAAATCAGAAGGCAGCTACAGCGGCTCGGTCTATACCGTGAAGCGGGGCGATACGCTTTCGCGCATCTCGCGGATGACGGGCACGAGTGTAGGGGAACTGGCGCGCCTTAACGGCATCTCGCCGCCGTATAACATCAACGTCGGCCAGAAACTGAGGGTGAGTGGTTCGGCAAAATCCTCCGGCAGTAAGAAATCCAGCGCGACGCAGACGGCGAAGGTTATTCCGTCCTCCGCCGTTCCGCAGTCCTCATGGCCGGCGGTAGGTCAACGCTGCTGGCGCTGGCCCGCCACCGGCAAGGTGGTGATGCGTTACTCCACCTCGGAAGGCGGCAATAAGGGCATTGATATCGCGGGTAGCCGTGGTCAGCCGGTCTACGCGGCGGCGGCGGGGAAGGTGGTCTACGTCGGCAATCAGCTTCGCGGCTACGGCAACCTGGTCATGATTAAGCATGACGAAGATTACATTACCGCCTATGCGCATAACGATAAGCTGATGGTGAACAACGGACAAAACGTGAAGATTGGTCAGCAGATTGCCACCATGGGCAACTCGGATGCGGACTCCGTGAGGCTGCACTTCCAGATTCGCTATCGCGCCACGGCCATCGACCCGCTGCGCTATTTGCCGCCGCAGGGTAGCAAACCGAAGTGTTAAGCGGTTAT
The DNA here is from genome assembly GCF_902485085.1 of uncultured Kluyvera sp. Classification (NCBI taxonomy): domain Bacteria; kingdom Pseudomonadati; phylum Pseudomonadota; class Gammaproteobacteria; order Enterobacterales; family Enterobacteriaceae; genus Kluyvera; species uncultured Kluyvera sp. The sequence continues at coordinate 91,062 of NZ_CABTJS010000076.1, read as the reverse complement.
TTTATCGTCACTTAGCGGCCTAAAGACTTGCCAGGCGAGGCGTAACGTTTATAATGCTCCTCGCACACCTTAGCGGGCGTAGTTCAATGGTAGAACGAGAGCTTCCCAAGCTCTATACGAGGGTTCGATTCCCTTCGCCCGCTCCAAATCTCATTTCTCTATATTTTTCTAATTCATTAATGATGGCGTAAGGTAAGACTCTGGCAAGACTTCCTAAAATCGCCCAACAAGACTGTAGCGCGATTGTAGATAAATAGAATAGCGGAATGCGTATTCGTGCGTTAGCACGTAAATATGGTGCATCCAGAGCGACTATTGCTACAGCTTTACTCAAGGTGGGATAAATAATTACATGCTTTTCCGGCATACATTATAAATAATGTATTCAGCTTCTTTCGGCGTTTTACCGGCTAAATCGGTATAAACCGTGTGGGCGATGTAGTGTGCAAACACGATGTTCTGTTCAGTAATGCCCAGTTTGCCTCTTAACCCTTCTATTTGTTCATCAAACATAGATTGCGGGTCTTGATTATCTCTGCCTGCTGCAATGTTACGGGCCATCGTTGCCCACGAATTACAAAGAGTCTCGTTTTTAGCGCTGCTTAATTCGTTCTCCAGCACTTTGTCACCGGAAATTACGTGTTGTGCCCAAGCTGAATTGTTGGCGATGAATTTCTTCGAATCGGTCGCTATACCGTACTCGACTCGAATGCCACTATCGTGATAGCTCCCGTCACCGTCTTTACTAGCTAACTTTAAAGAAATTCGACAGCCTGGAATTGTTTTATGATCCTTAACTGAAACAAAGACAGTATCCGTGTCGCAATCAGCAAAGCTATCATCAGGGTTAGCGTATGTATTCGTTTTGATGAGTAGTCCGGTAAGACCGTTTTTGTAGCCTTTTGCTGGCAGCGTTTTAAAAGCGTTGCGATCGCCCTTTTTTATTGCTTCCCGAAAGTGATCCATTCCAATGCGGGTTGCTAGTTGATCAATGCTCTCCGCTGCATAAGATAAAGATGGCACAGCGACTAAAATAATGGTCAGCAAAGACTTGGCTGGAAAACTGGACTTAGTAATCTGTGTTTGTGACATGTTGTTATCCTTCAGAATTCACCCCTGCGGCGTTGGTCATCGCATCATAGACCGTTGGCATGGAATGTCACTATTGGAGTGCGGCTCTTTGGTGGGTACCTACGCAAATTCAGGGGAAAGAAAAAAACCTTTGAACTATGTTGTTTCCCGAAGCATTAGCGTGTCTCCTTAGCCTGGAGACCGCAAAATAGCGTTGGCCTCACCCTGGCGTATCTGTGGTCAGATAGGGAAGAATTAAGAACTAGAGTAGTTAAAAAATTTAAATTTTAAATTACTGAATAAATAGTTACCGCGTGCGGTGAATGAACGCATGTTTTATCTAGAACTGCTCGCTTTAAGCACTCTTATCACATTAAAATGCGGGGCGTAACGTAGGTGTTTCAGTGGCGTTTTACTTAAGCAAAGGAGAGCAGATTTGAAAAATAATCATTTAATATCAGATGGTTTACTAACCTCGCTGAGCGTTCTTGAATTACTGTCGCTTCATTCCGAAATTTTAACTGAATTGCGTTCAAGAGATGTAATACGAACCAAGAATAATCCTGTAGGTGACTATGCTGAATGGCTGGTTTCTGAAGCACTAGGTATGACTCTTCTCAGTAATTCGTCGGCGGGCGCTGATGCCATCGATTCTGATGGTTTGAAAGTGCAGATCAAAGCGAGGAGAGTTACGCCGGATAATCCTTCACGGCAGCTTAGTGCCCTACGTAACTATGAAGCAGCCGACTTTGATTATTTAATCGCGGTTATTTTCGATGAAGATTACAACGTTCTTGATGGGTACAAAATTCCGCATGAAGTAATACGAGATTACGCGCGGCATAGCGATCACGTTAACGCACGCATCATTAACCTCAAAGGGGCGATTCTTGCTGATCCTCGAGTCACTTCTATCAAAGAAAGTCTGGCTGTCAGCAATCCAGTTTCAATAGATGAAGCATCTATCCAAACCTCTCCGTTAGAGACTGGGGAGAACGTTTTGGAGCAGCAAGAGAGGATAACAGGCCACGCTACGCTGGCTGAGCACCTCAAGGCTATCGGAATGGAGTGTTTCGTAAACTACTACCATCATTTTGCCGATTCAAACTTATCAAGCGCTGACATCATTGAGCAAATGCACTCATGCGAGGGATATACAGAGAAGAGCTGTCGGACCCGTATCAGTAAAGCGCGAAAAGTGATCAGGGATGGTTTAAGTATTGAAGCGCTCACGTTGATCGCTCACTCAGGGCGAATACAAGATTCTGTCAAAAAAGAGGTACTTGAACTTATCCGTGATCTTAAATAGTACGTGTTGTTGCTTCTCCTGTATTGCATCTAATTTTATTAATAAATTCATATTATTATGTGGTGTGGGGATATTGCCCCCTCCTGGAAGGCGAGTCTCATCGGCACGGATATTATGGCGCGTTGAAGAGACGGCGAAGACGCATATGTCAATGGATACACTTGCCATACCACCACGCCAGGCGGTGAAAATATCGAATATCACCGCCTCGTCGCCCATCATTGTCTCTCCACGTTTTCCCGTTCCGCGGCTATCAGGCGTTGCGACCAGCCATCACGCCCCCATCAACGTCCCAGATGGCGCCTGTCACCCAGCTCGCTTTATCGGAAAGCAGGAAGGAGACCGCTTCTGCAACATCGGCAGATGTACCAACTCGACCAATCGGATGGAAGCTGTCAAAACTATTCATCACAGAGCCAACCTCTTCTTTCGGGATAAAGCCTTCGTAAATTGGCGTGTGTACCACCGCTGGAGAAACCGCATTGACGCGGATCCCATTACCGCCCAGCTCAATGGCCAGGTTTTTGGTCAGCGCGTGCAGACCCGCTTTCGCCATCGAATAAGCCGAAGAAGGCGTGGCACCAATGGCCTGCTGCGCCCACATTGAACCGATATTGACGATAGCGCCGTGAATCCCGGCATTCACCATGTTGCGTACCACGTCACGGGTGATGAAGAAGGTGGCGCGGTTGATGCTCATATACATGTCATAGTCCGCCGTCTCGTGCTCGGTGAACGCTTTTGGGAAGAATACGCCGGCGGCGTTGACCAGCAGGCTGATGTCCTGATGTTCCGCATTAATGGTGTTGATGACGTGCTGCATTCCCTCTTCCTTCATCAGGTCGGCAATGATGATAGAGACCTGACCGTCGGCCATCAGCGCCTGACGAGCCTGTTCAGCTTTATCCTGACGATTCCCGACCAGTACGACGCTGCCGCCATTTTTCAGTACCAATTTTGCGGTTTCAAAGCCCATACCGCTTGTACCGCCAACCACTAACAATTTTTTACCGGAGAATAATGCGCTCATTGCAGACCTCATTTGTCATGTACGTTTCAACGGCGACATGCCGTTTGCTGTGGGGGCATGATGACAGCGAGTACAGAGGGTGACGAATCAGAAGATATCGCTAAGCGGTAAAGAAAAACTATCTCGTGATGCAAGAATGATGGTTCCTCGTGGGATGAGGGCAACGTAAGGCATTACCTGAGAGGGAATACCGTCTTAGGGGATATGAGTAAAGGGGGATAATTAGCTACTAAAAATGGTTGTTTTTATATTTCTAATCATTAATGCCCTCGCTCGATTTCTACTTAATTCGTAGGTTTATTCTTTATATTAATATTATTAGGTATCGTAACTATTGTTGAAAAATAAGTAACCAACGAAACTATTTTTCTTTATTGCATTGATTTTAATGAATAAAATTGTTTTATAAAGATATGTAAGTCTAATGTAAATTAATCTTTTGTGTGATCTAAAACGCTATTTTCGATTAGTCAATCGTGCATTTCTTGAGCTCTGTCACGTCTCTCAATCCGATACATTCATGAAATAAATCTTTACGATCTTGATCACTAAAATATCTTTCTTAAAAAAATAAAATGCAATTTCATAAAAATGAAACATAATTCCAATTGAGGGTTATTGCATGTTTAAGAAATCTCTGGTCATGATTGCTTTATGTGGCGCATCCTTCGCAGCATCCGCAGTGACAGTCGATCTCCGTCATGAATTTATTGATGGTGGCAAAACAGATAAAACTAACGCAGACCGTGTTTCAGTTTCTCACCGCTTCGCGAACGGATTTGGTTTCTCGGTAGAAGCGAAATGGAAATCAGGCGGGGATAATACCGATCAACCGTTCTCCGACTTTGTCGGCAACGGCCATGAAGAATCGATTAGCTACCAATACAAATTCAATAAAAACTTCTCTATTCAACCAGGCTTTAATATCGAAAGTAACGATAGCCGTTCTATTTATAAGCCGAATCTGCGCGTACAATACAGCTTCGATAGCGGCTTCTACGTCGCCGCACGTTACCGCTACGACTACACCCGTTACCCGTCAAATGCTAACAAAGACGATGATAAGGTGAACCGTGGTGACGCATGGGCAGGTTATGTGTTCGGCGACTGGCGTACCGAGCTGAACTACGTTTATGCGCGCAGTTCAGAAGGTAATGCACGTAACAACAATAAACCGTACTCCCAGGAATATAACGTCAAAGTGGCGTACAAAATCGATAAAAACTGGGCGCCATACGGCGAGATGGGTAACGTAGGCGTAAACGACCGTGACGACCGCCAGACCCGTTTCCGTGTAGGTGTGGCATACTCGTTCTAATATATCTCTCTTAGCAATAGCCCCGGCATAATTGTCGGGGCTGCACCTTTTCTTTTTCCATATCGTCAGGTATGAAAATGTAGATTCTTTATTATGCGGCTTCTGCTGCCGTCTATTTTTAATTCTGTGGCATCGTATCGATACTCCTCCATCTCCAACGGATAAAAACTTTCTCGCTGCGTTTTTTTGCGATAGGTGATGATTCATCCCCCTGGACAGGTCTATGCTTAGTCTCGAACCTATATAAAAATTAGAGGCAATGTCATGGATAAGGAACTACTGGACGCAGGTTATCGTGTCTATACCGGGGAGAAGATTGACGTCTACTTCAATACGGCGATTTGCCAGCATTCTGGGAACTGCGTGCGCGGAAGCAGCAAGCTGTTCAACCTGAAGCGCAAGCCGTGGATCATCCCGGATGAAGTCGATGCGCAAACGGTAGTACGCGTTATCGACACCTGCCCAAGCGGGGCGCTGAAATACCGTCATCATGATTAAGCGAGGGATACATGGAAATTCTGGAAGGGCATAACAAGTTTTACGTCAACGACGGCGACGGTAACCAGGTGGCGGAAATCGTCTTTGTTCCCACCGGTGAGCACCTGAGCATTATTGAACATACCGATGTTGATGAGAGCCTGAAGGGGCAGGGCGTGGGTAAACAACTGGTGGCAAAGGTGGTTGAGAAAATGCGTCAGGAACAGCGCAAAATCATTCCACTGTGCCCGTTCGCCAGGCATGAGTTTGATAATACCCGCGAGTATGACGACATTCGTGCCTGAAATGTGGCGCCAGCTTAGGCTGGCGCACCTTTTTTAGCGGAGCTGTTCAACTAACAGGGCAACCGCGATAAGCACCATCAAACCGCCTGAAATACGGCTGACAACCCGTGACGCCTGTGGGCGACTCGCCAGCAACGCGCGTGAACCGTAGCCCACCAGTAAATAGATAATCGTGCAGGTAATAAGGTGCATCACCCCAAGTGCCGACATCTGCATAGCCACCGACCACCGTCCGTGTGGGTCGGTGAACTGTGGCAGCAGCGCCAGAAACAGTAAAAATACTTTTGGGTTCAGGCCGCTGATGCACAGACCTTTTAATGCCCACTGGTTCCAGCCACCACATTCCTGAGAAGCGCTGGCGACCGTTGCCGGATGGCGCAACAGCGATATGCCGAGCCACAGCAGATAGCACGCGCCCAATAGGGTAATGACCGATAGCGCCAGCGGATGTCCGGCAATGAGCACGCCCACCCCAGCCACCACTACGACGGTTGCCAGCAAATGTCCAGACATCAGCCCCGCCACTGCTGGAACGATGCTGCGCCCGTGGATCCCGGCGCTGATGGTATAAGCCCAATCGGCCCCCGGCGTCATGATCAGCAAAAACGAAACCAGCCAGAATCCCGCAACCAAACTCATCTCCATGCCCGATACTCTCCGCGCTTACCCATGACGTTAGCCTTTAAAAACCGTACTGAATGTCAGGAAAGAATATCGTTATTGCCACGCAATGAGCTTTCAATGTTATGCTGAAAACCCGGTCGGAATGAGAGAATCTTCTAAATGGATAGCATTGATCGAAAAATTCTTGCTGAACTACAGGCCGATGGCCGTTTATCTATCACCGAGCTCGCTGAACGGGTGAATCTGAGTTTATCGCCGTGCCACCGACGCTTGCGGGTGCTGGAGCAGGAAGGGGTGATTACCGGCTACCGCGCCAACCTGGACCCAGGAAAAATGGGCTTTAACTTTGTGGCGTTGGTCTTTGCGACGCTGAAAGAGGGCGACAGAAAGGCGGTCAGCGCGTTTGAAGAGGCGGTGGAAGAGATCCCGCAGATCGTGATGGCCCAGCGTCTGTTTGGCGATCCGGACTATCTGATGCAGGTGGTGACGCGCGATCTCTCTTCGTTCCAGAAGCTCTACGATCAAAAGCTATCCGCGATGCCGGGCGTGCAGCACCTGCGTTCAACGCTGGTGATGAAAACGGTGGTGCAGGACCGGCCTTTCCCGCTGGAGACGCTGAAATAATTTCAGTTGCCATGTATTTGGCTGAAACGATTCGTGTGCTAATATTTATGCGTAGGGGATGGCATTCCCCCTTGAACCGCCGTGTGGCTGATGATGCCTGTTTGTATTCCTGGACCGGGAATGAACAGGCACACCTCTATCGCGTCCAGGATGATTAATTCATCTGAGGATGCGTCAATGCTCTCTGAACACTTCGCTCGTAAAAATTCGCTTTTCTTCCTGATACAGTGGCTCTTGCTGGCTGTCGTGATGGCCGTGCTGGTTGGCTCTGCATCTGCGCTGTTCCTCTTTTCCCTGGATTGGGCAACCACCACGCGTCTGCAACATCATTGGCTTATCCTGCTGCTGCCCTTTGCCGGTTTTGCGGTGGGCTGGATTTACCTGCGTGTTGGTCGCTCGGTTGAAGCGGGAAATAACCTGATTCTGGAAGAGGTGCATAGCCCGGCTAACACTATCCCGCTGCGGATGGCGCCGCTGGTGTTTATCGGCACGGTCGTTTCTCATCTGTTTGGCGCGTCTGTCGGCCGTGAAGGGACGGCGGTACAAATGGGCGCCTCGATAGCCGATCGGTTCACGCCGCTGCTCGGGCTTGATAACGATGCGCGTCGCATGGTGCTGATGGCGGGCGTCAGCGCGGGCTTTTCCTCTGTGTTCGGTACCCCGCTCGCCGGGGCGATTTTTGGTCTCGAGGTCATGGCGATTGGCCGCATGCACTACACCGCGATCTTTCCCTGCCTGGTGGCCGCAGTGGTGGCAGACCAGGTTGGCCTGATGTGGGGCGTGCACCATACGCACTACGCGATGTCATCCATCCCGGCGGTATCGGCCTGGACGCTGGCGGCGGTTATCGTCGCTGGCTGCTGCTTCGGTCTGGCTGCGCGCGTTTTTGCTGATGCGACGCATCTGGTCGGGGGCATGATGAAAAAATGGATTGCCTACGCACCGCTGCGCCCGTTTATCGGCGGGGCCGTTATCGCGGCGGCAGTCTACTTGCTGCACGCCGATCGATACATTGGTCTGGGGATCCCCGTTATTGTCGATGCTTTTCAGCATCCACTGGCACCGTGGGACTTCCTCGGTAAGCTTATCTTTACCGTTGCTTCGCTCGGCAGCGGGTTTAAAGGTGGCGAGGTGACGCCGCTTTTTTATGTGGGGGCAACGCTTGGGAACGCGCTCGCACCGCTGCTTCATCTGCCGTTTGCCTTCCTGGCGGGGCTGGGCTTTGTCGCGGTCTTTGCCGGGGCGGCAAATACGCCGATTGCCTCGATGCTGATGGCAATTGAACTGTTCGGTGCTGACGTCGGCGTTTATGCGGCGATGGCCTGCGTGGTGGCCTATCTGGTTTCAGGTTACACCAGTATTTATCGCTCTCAGCGGGTGGCCTGTCTGAAACACAGCATTGTGCCGGAAGGGATAAAGCTGGCGGAGCTTCCTGCCTGGCAGCGTGAAAATCGTCGTCCGGAAGCGGTCGTTGAGGATACGAAAGCATCATGACTCGTAGCTTCATTGCAAAAATGTAAATAACTAACTCAATATTTGTTATTTCAGAATGACTGCGCATTCTGGCTATCTTGATTTCAGCCCACTTTCGGCATCGAATCAGGAGAAACCAGAATGAGCAGACAGATCAAATTAGGGGCTTTCCTTCCCGGCGGCGGCCAGCATATTGCGGCGTGGCGTCACCCGGACTCCCCGGCCGATGGCGCAACCAGCTTCGAATTTCATAAACAGCTTGCCCAGACCGCCGAGCGTGGTCTGTTTGATGCCTACTTCCTGGCCGATGGCCTGGCGATTCCCGCTTCCGGCGTCACCGATGGCGGCACCGCCAAAGTCGCAGGTTTCGAGCCCGTCACCCTGTTTTCCGCGCTGGCCCCGCTGACGCAGAACATTGGTTTTATCGCCACCGCCTCCACCACCTATGAAGAACCCTACAACCTGGCGCGCAAGTTCGCTTCGCTGGACTTGATTTCGGGCGGGCGTGCTGGCTGGAACGTGGTGACCACCGCCACTGAAGCCGCGGCGCACAACTTTAATCTGGACACCCAACACCCGCATGAATACCGCTATCAGCGGGCGAAAGAGCACGTTGAGGTGGTGAAAAAACTGTGGGACAGCTTTGAGGACGACGCGTTTTTGCGCGACAAAGCCTCAGGCCAGTTCTTCGATCGCAGTAAGGTGCATAACACCGATCACGTCGGCAAATTCTTTAAGGTGCGCGGGCCACTGAACGTGCCGCGTTCAGCCCAGGGTCAGCCGGTCATCGTGCAGGCGGGGCAGTCTGAAAGCGGCCGCACGCTGGCTGCCGCCACCGCCGAGGTTATTTTTACATCACACCAACATCTCAACACCGCGCAGGACTTCTACCGCGATATTAAATCGCGTGCCCGCGCCGTGGGTCGCAACCCGAACCACGTGCTGATTATGCCTGGCGTCGCGCCGTTTATTGGCCGTACCGAGGAAGAAGCCAAAGAGAAGTACCACAAGCTCACTTCACTGATTGTGGAAGCTGACGGTATCGCTTTGCTGAACGGGCTGGCCGGTGGCGGTATCGACCTCGGTAAATTTGACCCTGACGGCCCGTTGCCGCCGCTGCCAGTCACTGAAGGCATGAAATCGCGTCCTGAGCTGATTCGCCAGATTGCCGACGAAAACAACTTCACCATTCGCCAGCTCTACCAGTGGGTGGCGACCGCGCGCGGTCATTTCACCGTGGTGGGCAGCGCCGAGCAGGTGGCGGATACGCTGCAGGAGTGGTTTGAAAACGAAGCCGCGGACGGCTTCAACGTGCTGCCGCCGTGGCTTCCGGGCGGACTGGATGACTTTATTGAGCTGGTGGTGCCGATTTTACAAAAACGCGGCCTGTTCCGTACTCAGTACGAGGGCAAAACGCTGCGTGAAAATCTGGGGCTGCCGTTTGCCAGCAATCGCTATAGCGCCGTGCGCGACAGCAAAGTGGCTTAAGGAGGCACTATGTTCTACTCCACGACCCGCATTCGTCTGAAGGCGCGCGTACAGAATAAGCCTGCGTATCTGCTGTGGTACCAGCGCAGCCTGTCGCTGATTGCGCGCTACGGCCTGCTGGTGCTGTTCTTCGCCGGTTGGCAAATCGCCAGCACCGCCGGCTGGCTGAACGCGGCGATTATCCCGCCGCTGGATAAAATCTTTATTGCGCTGTGGAACGGTATAACGCAAGGCGCATTGCTGGGCGATATCACTATCAGTCTCCAGCGCGCCGGGCTGGCTTTTGCCGCCGCCATCGTCGTGGGGATCCCGCTAGGGCTGTTTATGGGGCAAATTCGCCCGCTGGAACAGGCGCTGGACCCCATTTTACAACTGTTCCGCCAAACCTCGGCGCTGGCGCTGTATCCGATCTTTATTCTGCTGTTAGGGCTCGGAGAAACATCTAAAGTGTTCGTGATTTTCTGGGCGGCGCTGTTCCCGATTCTGCTGTCGACCATCAGCGGTGTGAAAGAGGTGGATACCAAACTGCTGGAGATGGCGCGCACCTTTGGTGCCGGACGTATGACGCTGTTCTATCGGGTGATTGTTCCCGCCTCCGTGCCCTCTATTTTTATCGGTCTGCGCCTGTCGGCCACCACGGCGTTGCTGCTGTTGATTGCCGCCGAAATGATCGGTGCGAATCAGGGGATCGGTTTTAGGGTGATGAATGCGCAATATAACTTCCAAATACCCATGATGTTTGCCGCGATATTTCTGCTGGCTTTTGCCGGACTATTAGCTAATGCGATTCTGGTTGTACTTCAACGTCGCTTGTGTCGATGGAATATCCGTAGCCGTTAATTTTGCACGTTATTTTGCGTTTTTACTTATCGCCATAAAGGAATTTTTATAATGAAAAAACAGTTCTATTCTGCGTGGGTTGCGGTGCTTTTCTTATTGGGTATTAGTGCGTCGGTTCGCGCTCAGGATGAGGTGACGATGCGTTATATGGCGAGCTACGGCGGTATTTCCGCTCATGAACTGGCGGAAGCGCTGGGATATTTTAAAGGCACCGGGGTGTCGATTAAAAACGCCGGTTATGCCAGCGGCGGCCCGGAGTCTTTATTTGCTCTGGCTTCAGGCAGCATTGATATCGGGTCGGCTGCCACACCGGCGGTTATCAACGCTATCGCCAACGGTAACGACTTTGTGGCGGCTTATCCCACCAACGGTATCAACGAGACCACCAAATCCATCTTCTACGTGAAGGAGGATAGCCCGATTAAGTCCATCAAAGATTTAGTCGGAAAAAGCGTGGCGGTAAACACCCTGGGCGCCCATCTGGACTACACCCTGCGTGAAGCGCTGCACCAGGCGAATCTGCCGGAAAACGCCGCCAGACCGGTAGCGGTTCCGGGCCCGCAGCTTGAGCAAACTCTGCGTTCTGGGCAGGTTGACGTTGCGGCCTTTGGCTACTGGCAGACGACGTTTGAAGGCGTTGCGCGCAGCCACGGTGGCCTGCGTCCAATCTTCAACGACGCCGACGTGTTGGGGCCGATTGCCGGGGGTTTTACGGTACTGAGTTCAGACTTCGTGAAGCAGCATCCGGACGCGGCACGTATCTTCGTCGTGGAGTCGGCGCGTGCGCTGGACTACGCTCGTGAGAACCCTGCGCAGGTACGTGAGATCATGGCGAAGATCCTCAAAGAACGCGGTGAAAACCCGGATGTGGCGCAGTACTTCACCGGCTACGGTGTACGTAAAGGCGGGCTATCAGAGCCTCATGACGTGCAGTTCTGGCTGGATATTCTTGAGCGCGACGGCGTGCTGAAAAAAGGCCAGCTCAAAGCGTCAAATATTTTGCTGAAAACGGAAGGTGTATGATGACATCAACCCCGCAGACCGCCCGCGGTGATATTTCTATTCGCCGCTTACGTAAGACCTTCTCCCTTGAGGGGAAGCCGTTTGATGTCTTCCGCGACCTTAATTTACAGATTGAAAGCGGGCAGAGTATTGCTATCGTCGGGCCCAGCGGCTGCGGGAAAACCACGCTGCTGCGAATCCTCGCGGGGCTTGAAACGCCGGACGCGGGCGATGTGGTGATTGACGGTCAGGCGGTGCATGGGATGAGCCGCGAACGAGCGGTGATTTTCCAGGAGCCGCGCCTGCTGCCGTGGCTGACGGTGCTGGAAAACGTCAGCTTCAGCCTGGATGTCCAGGGCGTACCGCGTAAGCAGGCCAGAGCGCGGGCGAAAGAGGCGATTGAGCTGGTGGGGCTCAGCCACTGTGAACAGGCGCTGCCCAACCAGCTTTCCGGCGGCATGGCCCAGCGTGTCGGCATTGCCAGAGCGTTGACCATCCAGCCGGAGATCCTGCTGCTGGATGAGCCGCTGGGGGCGCTCGATGCGATGACCAAAATCACCATGCAGGAGGAGCTGGCCCGCATTCGCGATGTGGAAAAGATGACGATGGTGTTGGTCACACACGATCTGGAAGAGGCGATTTATCTCGCCGACCGCGTGATTATTTTACCGAAAATTAAAGGCGACCCGATTCGCATCATTGAAGTGACATTGCCGCAGCCGCGCGAACGTAGCAGTACGGATTTTGTCCTGCTGCGCCAGCAGCTTATGGCGGAATTCGGTCTGCATTAATTTCGTGAATTAAACTGAAATTATTTAAATTTTATTTCCACGCAAATAATACGGATGATTTTTTTAATTAAAAAAAGCAAAGTGGTAATTTGTTAATAACTCTAAGTGGAAAGTGAGTGGTATTTTAAAATAATGTAAAAGTGCGCTACTATTGGCGCACACATTACATTTAGCTATGCGAATATCATCATTATGCCTGCTATTAATAAAAAACTATTTTCTCTGGCGACCATCGCGCTGCTGGTCAATTCAGCGGCTTACGCAAATACCGATACCACCGAAAAAACCGATGTCCTGCTGATTGGCGGCGGTATTATGAGTGCTTCTCTGGGCACCTGGTTGCAGGAATTGCAGCCTGACTGGAAACAGGTGATGGTTGAGAAGCTCGACAAAGTCGCGCTGGAATCATCTAACGGCTGGAATAACGCCGGTACCGGTCACTCCGCCAATATGGAACTGAACTACACGCCGGAACGCCCAGATGGCACCATCGACGTGACCAAGGCGCTAGAAATTAACGAACAGTTTATGATTTCCCGCCAGTTCTGGTCTTCGCAGGTGAAGCGCGGCATTCTGAATAATCCGCATAGCTTTATTAACTCCACGCCGCACATGAGCTTCGTCTGGGGCGACAAAAACGTTGATTACCTCGGTAAACGTTACGATGCGCTGCAGAAAACTACGCTGTTCCAGGGCATGAAATTCTCCACCGATCATCAGCAAATTGCCCAGTGGGCGCCGCTGGTCATGGCTGGTCGTGACCCGCAGCAAAAAGTGGCTGCTACCTGGACGCCAGTGGGCACCGACGTTAACTACGGTGAAATTACCCGTCAGCTGATAGGCAGCTTGCAAAAGAACAACCACTTCACGCTGCAAACCTCCTCTGAAGTGACCGAGTTTAAACGCAACGGCGACAACTCCTGGCATGTGACCATTGAAGATGTGAACAGCGGCAAGCAGCACGCTATCGACGCGAAATACGTCTTTATCGGTGCAGGCGGCGGCGCGCTTAAACTGCTGCAAAAAACCGGCATTCCAGAAGCGGATAACTATGCGGGCTTCCCGGTAGGCGGTTCCTTCCTGATGACGGAAAACCCTGACGTCACGCGTCAGCATATGGAAAAAGTGTACGGCCAGGCTTCCGTTGGGGCACCGCCGATGTCCGTGCCGCATATCGATGCGCGCTTTATTGATGGTAAACGCGTGGTACTGTTCGGGCCGTTCGCCACCTTCTCCACTAAGTTCCTCAAACAAGGTTCGTTCTTCGACCTGTTAAGCACCACCACGACCAGCAACGTCATGCCGATGACTCACGTAGGTCTGGATAACTTCGACCTGGTGAAATACCTGGTAAGCCAGGTGATGCTGAGCGACGACGACCGCTTTGCTGCGCTGAAAGAGTACTACCCAGAGGCGCGTAAAGAAGACTGGAAGCTGATTCAGGCCGGCCAGCGCGTGCAGATTATCAAGAAAGATGCCGACAAAGGCGGCGTGTTGAAGTTGGGTACCGAAGTGGTGGTTGACCAACAGCGCACCATCTCCGCGCTGCTGGGTGCATCTCCAGGTGCGTCTACCGCAGCGCCAATCACCCTGAACGTGATTAAGAAGCTGTTCCCGGAGCAGTTCAACTCACCGGAATGGCAGAGCAAAATTCGCAATATCGTACCGAGCTTTGGCCAGAACCTGAACGGCAACGTCGCGCTGACCCAGCAGGTTTGGGATGACACCGCCGCCACGCTGGAGCTGACCAAACCGCCGGTTATTCAGATGCCAGCGGCACCGGTTGCTCAGGCAAAACCGGCAGAACAGCCAGCGAGCGCGTCACCGCAGCACGACATGGCGCTGTAATCGCATCATGATTGCCGGATGGCGGCTCCGCCTTATTCGGCCTACAAAAAAGCCTGCCAGGTTACCCTGGCAGGCTTTTTTACATCCGCAATTACTAAACCGTAGCCCGTCCAGGCGGAGCGCCGCCGGGAACCGGAATTACCTTACCCGAAGAACATCACCGACACGCACAGCAGACCGACAATCAGCGTAATCAGGCTACCAATAGAACGGTAAGGCTTGAGCGACGGAATCAGGTAGGTCGACAGCGTCGGCATGATAAACAGAATCATGGCAATCAGCGGGCCGCTGATGGCGTAGATCATTGAGATAGCGTTCGGGTTAATGCAGCAGACGATAAAGGTCACCGCCGACACCAGCAGGATAGATAGCCCGCGGTTAAAGGAACGGCTTTTGCGAACGCCAACCTGGTTCAGCGAGGATTTCACCATCTCGCTTGCCCCTTCAATTACCCCGAAATAGGTGCCGAGGAACGATTTTGACATCGCCACCACGGCGACCACAATCCCGGAAATCGACAGCCAGCTCGGTGAGTTCGGCATCATCGACAGCGCAGAAAGAATGGTTACGCCTTCGGCCTTCGCCGTGTTGATATAGGACGGCGGAATCGACATCAGGCAACTGAACACGAAGAACAGCACGCTCAGGCAGATGATCAGATACGCCACCTTCATGATTTTTTTGCATTTACCCATGGCCTGCTCGCCATATTTCTCCCGCCGGTCAATAGCGAAGGTGGAGATAATCGGCGTATGGCTAAAAGCGAAAACCATCACGGGAATGGATAACCACACCTGGTGCAACGTATGCGTGCTGACTTCCATCTGCGTGGTCAGCAGCGACGGCTGCCAGCTTCCGGTCAGGTAGATAGACAGGAACAGGAAGTAGGCAATCAGCGGGAAGACTAGCATGCCCATCACTTTGATGGTCGTCTGACGACCCGTCAGGAAGATCAGGTTCAGCAACAGTACAACGCCAAGACTCACTAACGCTCGCGTGGTGAGGTCGACCGGCATGTGGTGACCAATTTGCTCGGTGAGCGAGTTGGTAATGGCGACCGCGTAAATCAATACCACCACGAAGAAGGCCACGAAGTAGAGCGTGGTAATCAGGTTACCGATCTTCTTGCCGTAATAGTGGCTGACGGCACCGGTAATACCAACGCTTGCCGGGGTGTTAGCAGACAGGATGAACTGACATAGGGCGCGATGCGGCCAGTAGGTCAGGGGCCAGGCGACGAGGGCGGTAATAAACAGCACCACGGCACCGGCGGCGCCAAGCTGGATGGGCAGGAAAAGGGTCCCCGCGCCGACGGCTGTGCCATATAGGGCAAAGCTCCATAGCGTCTCTTCTTTAGACCAAATTTTAGACATTATCTGAATATATCAACCATAAAACCAAAAAAATGGCGGATAATTTACCATAATTAGCTTTTCGTGTGGCTGAACATTTTCAGACCGATTGTTATCGGCCTGAAAAGCAGATTAATTTTGCGCGTAAAGGTTCTGTTGACGGCGCTTGATAATGCGCTCGCGCAGCATGTCGTACACCCAGTTGTAGAGCATGGTGTAGGGCAGGAAGAACAGGAAGAAACCAATCTCCAGCGTGAGGGCCTGCAGAAGCGTTACGCCCAGCACCCACGACACGATGCTTACCCCGATAACGATAAACCCGCACTCAAAGCCGAGCGCGTGCAGCGCACGAACCTTAGCGGTACGGATAACACGGGTTACCGGCCAGAAGCGGTCGAATCCGGCGTTATAGATGATGTTCCAGATCATCGCGGTGGTAGCCAGAATCACCGTTAGCCCGCCCATTTCAAGTACGGAGCGCTGCATCAGGTAGGCCGCGGTAGGGGCGAGGATCGCGGTGGCGATCCCCTCGAAGCACACGGCATGGAAGATACGCTCCGGGAGTTTTCTGCGATGTAATGAATCGTTTTGCATTTTGTGACCTTTGATTTATGGAAGGCAATAGTGCGCATTTTATGGATAAATATGATAAGTAAAAGATAGAAACCATCGATAAAGTAGATACATCATGCGCTATTCTCCCGAAGCCCTGACGGCGTTTGTCGAAACCGTCTCCTGCGGCTCTTTCTCAGCGGCGGCGCGTCGTCTGCGAAAGAGTCAATCGACCATCAGCACCGCCATCGCGCATCTGGAAGCGGATCTCGGCGTGACGCTGTTCGATCGCTCCACGCGCCAGCCGCTGCTCACCGCCGAAGGACAGCGGGTGCTGAGCTACGTGCAGGCCATTCTGAGCGCCAGCGAACGGTTGGATGAGCTGGCGGTGTCGCTGAGTGGCGAGACCGAGGCGCGGCTCACCTTCGTGCTTTCCGATACGCTGCATCCGGATGTGCTTGAAGATCTGCTGGCCCAGTTTGACCGCCGCTTCCCGCATACGGAGTTTGAGTGCCTGGTAGGGGAAGATGACGACGTTGTCGATCTCCTGCAAAAAGGGCGCGCGCAGGTGGGGTTGATTGAAGCGCGGGATAGCTATCCTACCGATATTGGCCATACCCGATTGCCGATGCAGACTCGCATGGCGATTTACGTGTCGCCTACGCATCCCCTGGCCGCCGAGCGGGGGCTGGAGTGGGAGCAGTTGAGCACCTGGCGTGAGCTGCGGCTCAACACCTATCTGGAAAACCACACCACGCCAGCGCGTGGGCCAGTGTGGTCTGCGCCAAACTATCTGATGCTGCTGAGCATGGCAGCACAGGGGCTTGGCTGGTGCGCGTTGCCCTGCGCGCTGGTGGATGAATTTGCGCGGTCCGCAGAGCTGACTATGCTGGATATAGTGGGCTGGCCAATTTCGGTATCAACCGATCTGCTTTGGCATAAGGCCTCACCGCTGGGCGCTGCGGGAAGCTGGTTGCGACAGTATCTACAGCAGGTTTCCGCCTAGCGGATTTGATATGAATTTCCTTTGTGATAAAACTCACTTTTTTTAAACAATTACGAAAATAGTTGATAACAATCATCTACTATACGCGGATAAATTTGCGCTGAGGTCGAGATGAAAGACGTCGTTATCGTAGGTGCTGTCCGCACGCCCATAGGCTGTTTTCAAGGGGCGCTTGCCCGTCATTCTGCCGTGGAGTTGGGGAGCCTGGTGATTAATGCTCTGGTTGAGCGTAGCGGCATTTCTGCCGCGACGATTGACGAGGTGATCATTGGTCAGGTGCTGACAGCGGGGACCGGACAAAACCCGGCACGACAGTCTGCGATTAAAGGCGGTCTACCCAATACCGTTTCGGCTATCACCATCAATGACGTTTGCGGCTCCGGGTTGAAGGCGCTGCACCTGGCGACACAGGCGATTCAGTGCGGTGAAGCCGACGTGGTGATTGCCGGTGGGCAAGAAAACATGAGCCGTGCTCCGCACGTGCTAACCGACAGCCGTACCGGCGCTCAGCTTGGCAACAGCCAGCTTATCGATAGCCTGGTGCACGACGGCCTGTGGGATGCTTTCAACGACTACCATATGGGCGTGACGGCAGAGAATCTGGCGCGGGAATACGGTATCAGCCGCGAACAGCAGGATGCCTGGGCGCTCAGTTCCCAGCATAAAGCCCGCAGAGCTATCGACTCCGGACGTTTTCGCGATGAAATTGTGCCGGTGGTGAATCCGCAGCCGGGCGGCCCGCGAATTGTCGACACCGACGAGCAACCGCAAACTGATGCCAGCGCCGAAGCGCTGGCTCGCCTTGTTCCCTCTTTTGATCATGCAGGGTCGGTAACAGCGGGCAATGCGTCATCGATTAATGATGGCGCGGCGGCGGTGCTGATGATGAGCGAAAGCAAAGCGCTGGAGCTCGGGCTGCCGATCCTGGCGCGGATCCGCGCGTTTGCCAGCGTCGGTGTCGATCCTGCATTGATGGGGATTGCACCGGTTTATGCCACTCGTCGCTGTCTTGAACGTGCTGGCTGGCAGTTGAGCGATGTGGATTTAATTGAAGCCAATGAAGCTTTTGCAGCGCAGGCCATTTCGGTGGGCAAGATGTTGGAGTGGAACGAACAGAAGGTGAACGTGAACGGCGGAGCGATTGCATTGGGGCACCCTATCGGTGCTTCAGGCTGCCGTATCCTGGTTTCACTGGTTCACGAAATGGTGAAACGCGATGCCCGCAAAGGGCTTGCCACGTTGTGCATTGGTGGTGGTCAGGGCGTTGCGCTGGCCGTGGAACGAGATATTCAGTAATAACGCTTTAGCTTCCTCGTAATTACCCTATCCCAGAAAGGCCTCAACAGAGGCCTTTTTTGTTTCTCTGCACTGAGTTACGCGAACATCGCTGTGATTTTGTCTAGTTCATTCCTTTATGAATTTATGTTTATTTGTGTCGGTTGTAAATCTTATGCATGAGAAGATACTTAGTCGAATTATTAGTTAAACATAAATTATTACTATTGCTAAGAATAACGTACGTTATTTTAATTTGAATAACTCATTGAAAATATTGTTTTTTATTTTTATAAAAATAAAAGTATGTGATCCGTATTATATTTTTTGCGGCTAGTTTCTATTTTTTGTTGAGCTTTATCACGTCCTCCTTGTGCCACTTTTTCTGAAACAAATAATTACGATCCTGATCACTAAAATGCATATCCGGAAAAAATAAAATCAAATTTCATAAAAAAGAAACATAATTTTAATTGAGGGATGGCAAATGTTTAAGAAAACTCTGGCCCTGGCCGTATTAACTGGCATGTCTTTCGCTGCTTCGGCGGTTACCGTTGACCTGCGTCATGAATATATTGACAGTGGATCTAACGCGGACCGTGTTGCGGTGTCTCATCGCTTTGATAATGGTCTTGGTTTTGGCGTGGAAGCAAAGTGGAAGACGGGCGGTGATACTGATAAACAGGATCGTCCGTTTAACGAAATCGTCGGTAATGGTCATGAAGAGTCCATTAACTGGCGCTGGAAGGCGACGGATAATTTTGCCTTGAACCCAGGCTTTAACATTGAAAGTAAAGACAGCTTCTCAATCTACAAACCTTATCTGCATGCGCAGTACAGCTTTGATAACGGTTTCTATGTTGCGGCTCGTTACCGTTATGAATATACCCGCGTACCGGCAAGCGGCGGCGTTGACGATAAAGTCAATAAAGTGGATACCTGGGTTGGTTGGGCGATGGGCGACTGGCGCGTAGAGCTGAACTATGTGTACGCGCGTAGTACGGTGGCCGACGATCAGCATAAGAGCCTGTATCGTAACGACAACAAACCGTACAGCACCGAATATAACGGCAAGCTGGCGTATAAATGGGATAAGAACTGGTCCCCGTACTTTGAAGTGGGCAACGTGGGCGTGAAATCTACCGATGAGCGTCAGACCCGTTTACGTGTCGGTGTGGCTTATTCCTTCTAAATAAATTCGGACCCTCATCCGTTATCCCCCCGGAGCATTTGGCCGGGGGTTTTCGTTTTTGTGGGGGCTCTTATCTAAAAGGCGTGAATGCTCAGAAAGGCACAATGTATCCCCTCGCCCCTTTGGGGAGAGGGTTAGGGTGAGGGGAATGTACGCACGGAGTAAAACCCTCACCCCAACCCTCTCCCTTAAAAAGGGAGAGGGGGCAGTCCGTGCGAGGGAATAATATTGTGCGCTCTTTCTTCTTTCCTGAACAACAGGCAAAAAAAGGCCCTCCGAAAGGAGGGCAAGGCCAGTTACAGAAACACAAAACTCAGAAGGTAATTATGCTTTCACTAATACACGTTCAGAGGGCAGCTTAGCGATGTACAGCGCCGGCTTGCCGTCCTTGTCAGAGCTGAACAGCACCGCGCTATCATCCGGGGTAAAGGACGGATGCGGGTGAGTCACCTGACGGCTGTTTTGTACCGTTGCCCACGACGTATCGTGACGAGCAACGCGGAAGTAGGCCTGTTTCGCCACGTCAAAGGCGTACAGATATGGATCGTTATCGATGGTGTAGCCGCTGGTGTCTTTCACATCAACTGGCGTACCGGAACCGTCACCAACCAGCATAGTGCCGTCGAAGTTACTCATCAGGTGTGAGCAGGCAGGCATCTGCATCAGCGCTTCGTTTACGTTGGTATCCGGGTTGAAGCGGTAGATTGTGCGGCCCTGCTTCCCTTTCAGGTAGGAGACGTACACCAGCGCGGAGCCGTTTGGTACCCAGAATTCATGCGTGCAGCTTTCGCCTTCCGCATGTTCTTTTACTTTGCGAACGTTAGTGCCGTCTTCGTTGACCAACCACATGCGCGCGTCCACCAGGTCATGCGGGCCTTCATGGCAGAATGCGACGGTGCTGTCGTCAAACGGACGGTAAATTGGGTGACCAAGCCAGATTTTTTCTTCGTGGATCACCGCGCTTTCGCCGGTTTTCAGGTCAACGCGCAGCAGGCGGCAGTGCGGACCTTTATGGAAGAAATCGTGGAACAGCTGCCAGTCGTTCAGCGGCGTCCAGTCGCTTTTCGCAATCTCAATGCCAACCAGCTTGGTGCAGTCGCTGTTAGAGACCCAGGTGCCGTAGCCAACCCACTCTTCCGGCACGCGGTACACTTCGCGCTCGGCCAGGGTTTTCAGGTTCACTTCCAGCAGGGTGCGGTCGTTCTTCACGTAATAGAGTGATTTATCATCTGGAGAGAGGAAACCACCAAACGTATTGTCGCCCGCGCCTTCGGTAAGCTGTACCGCTTCGGCGTTAGCCACGTCCAATAAGTAGTAGTTCCAATGGCCATCGAACTCGCCGGCAAATAACAGATGACTGCCATCATTAAAGAAACACTTCTGATAGAAGTAGTTACGATGACAAGTTACCTCCGGTGGCGTTAAGCGGGTGACCTCCGCGCCGGTATCTGGGTCGCGGCTGACCTCATAGTTCAATTTAACCCGCATGCCTTTAGCCATGATGCTCTCCTTTTACTCAAGCGGTCTCGGGGTGCTATCTCCCTCACAGGCCGATTTAGATGTTATTTTAAAAACTGAGTGTCAATTTATCAAAACAGCGTTTCATTGTTTGTGATGTCAGACTCACTTTATACGAAAAATCATCATCTCTGCTACTTTTTTGAGAAGCCATTCATCGCGTTGTCAAGCCCACCTTTGTTTTCACGTCGTCCTTTCCACTAAAGTGGTAATTTTTCAAAGAAAGCTGTAACTGAATGAATAATATTGTTTTTTATTTTTTCACAACGCGGATGAGGTGCGTATTCGTGATCGGTTTTGCATTTTTGAGAATATTACCCAGGAAAAATGAAACGATGTTTTATTTGCAATTGAAAACCCATTTCATCAGGGATAAGATACAAGCAATAAACAAATCGGAACGTAGTTTCGTTTCAATAAATAGAACATAAGACCACATTATCCTGGAGGTTCAGGTGGAAGTACGACAGAGCATTCATAGCGCTCATGCTAAAACGCTGGATACGCAGGGTCTTCGCGATGAGTTTTTAGTTGAGCAGGTTTTCAAGGCTGATGAATACACCATGGTGTATAGCCATATCGACCGCATTATCGTTGGCGGCATTATGCCGGTAGCGAAAACAGTCTCCGTCGGCGGTGAAGTCGGTAAACAGCTTGGCGTCAGCTATTTCCTTGAGCGTCGCGAGCTTGGCGTTATCAACATTGGCGGCGCGGGTACGATTACCGTCGACGGCCAGTGCTACGAAATTGGTCATCGCGATGCGCTTTACGTAGGTAAAGGCGCGAAAGAGGTGGTGTTTGCAAGCGTCGATGCGGCGAAACCGGCGAAGTTTTACTACAACTGCGCACCGGCCCATACGACTTATCCGACGAAAAAGGTCACGCCTGCGGACGTTGCGCCAGTGACGCTTGGGGATAACCTCACCAGCAACCGACGCACCATCAATAAATACTTTGTTCCCGATGTGCTGGAAACCTGCCAGCTCAGCATGGGCCTGACCGAACTGGCGCCGGGCAACCTGTGGAACACCATGCCGTGCCATACCCATGAGCGCCGCATGGAAGTGTACTTCTACTTCAACATGGATGAAGACAGCTGCGTGTTCCATATGATGGGGCAGCCGCAGGAGACGCGTCATATCGTCATGCATAACGAACAGGCGGTGATTTCACCGAGCTGGTCAATTCATTCCGGTGTCGGTACCAAAGCGTATACCTTCATCTGGGGTATGGTCGGCGAGAACCAGGTCTTTGATGACATGGATCACGTCGCAGTGAGGGATCTGCGCTAGTCGCGGACAGCATTAGATTAACAATGCCTGTCCGGTACAGGCGCAAAACGACAAGGAATTAAAAATGATTTTGGATTCATTCTCTCTGCAGGGCAAAGTTGCCGTAGTGACGGGTTGCGATACCGGTCTGGGTCAAGGTATGGCGTTAGGTCTGGCGGAAGCGGGCTGTGATATCGTCGGTATCAACATCGTTGAACCAACCGAAACCATCGAACGCGTTACCGCGCTGGGCCGCCGCTTCCTGAGCCTGACCGCTGACCTGCGTAAAATCGATGGCATCCCTGCGTTGCTGGAGCGTGCGGTGGCTGAATTCGGCCATATCGATATCCTGGTGAACAACGCGGGCCTGATTCGTCGTGAAGACGCGATCGACTTCAGCGAAAAAGACTGGGACGACGTTATGAACCTGAACATCAAGAGCGTGTTCTTCATGTCTCAGGCGGCGGCTAAGCACTTCATTGCACAGGGTAACGGCGGCAAAATCATCAACATCGCGTCCATGCTCTCCTTCCAGGGCGGTATCCGCGTGCCGTCTTACACCGCTTCCAAAAGCGGCGTTATGGGCGTTACCCGCCTGATGGCGAACGAGTGGGCGAAACACGGTATCAACGTGAACGCGATTGCGCCGGGCTACATGGCTACCAACAACACCCAGCAGCTGCGTGCGGACGAAGAGCGCAGCGCGGCTATCCTTGACCGTATCCCGGCGGGGCGTTGGGGTCTGCCAAGTGACCTGATGGGGCCAATTGTCTTCCTGGCGTCTCCGGCATCTGACTATATCAACGGTTATACCGTTGCGGTTGATGGCGGCTGGCTGGCGCGTTAAGTTCGCGTTTGGATGATAAAAAACCTGCTTCGGCAGGTTTTTTTATGTCTGCGGGATTCCCAGCGTCGCTTTGCTCGACCGGGCTCTTTAATCATCCATATCCATATATTCATTTAGTCCATGCTGTTCTGCCCATCAGGAAATAGTAACGCATGTGTAATAGGGTTTTTTGCCGATGTGTAACGGGTTTCCCTTCCATGCGAAAGTCTAATGTCCATCACAAAACGGACCTGTGCAGCAATATAGTCCATATTAATAACGTTTCTCGCCTGACAGCCTGGCGTGGCTATCTCGTATTTTCATCTCATGTTTTATTTTGTCAGGCGGGAAAAAAATGACTTCAATCAGTAACGATTCAACGCTAGTACCGGGTGCGCAACGTGATACCCGGCGTATGAATATGTTTGTTTCCTTTGCTGCTGCGGTGGCGGGTCTGCTTTTTGGTCTGGATATCGGGGTCATTGCCGGGGCGCTGCCCTTTATCACCGACCACTTCGTGTTAACCAACCGCCTGCAAGAGTGGGTGGTGAGCAGCATGATGCTGGGTGCGGCGATTGGCGCACTCTTTAACGGCTGGTTGTCATTCCGCCTGGGACGTAAGTACAGCCTGATGGTGGGTGCCGTACTGTTCGTTGCGGGTTCTCTTGGCTCTGGGTTTGCCGTCAATGTCGAAATGCTGCTGGCCGCCAGGGTTATCCTCGGGGTGGCCGTCGGGATTGCTTCGTATACCGCACCGCTGTATCTATCTGAAATGGCGAGCGAAAATGTGCGTGGCAAAATGATCAGCATGTATCAATTGATGGTTACGCTGGGCATTGTGATGGCGTTTCTCTCCGACACCGCGTTTAGTTACAGCGGCAACTGGCGCGCGATGCTCGCCGTACTGGCGCTGCCTGCTCTGGTGCTGATTGTGCTGGTGGTCTTCCTGCCGAACAGCCCGCGCTGGCTGGCGGAAAAAGGCCGCCATATTGAAGCGGAAGAGGTGCTGCGCATGCTGCGCGACACTTCTGAAAAAGCACGTGACGAGCTGAACGAAATTCGTGAAAGCCTGAAGCTCAAGCAGGGCGGTTGGGCGCTGTTTAAGGTGAACCGCAACGTGCGCCGCGCGGTGTTCCTCGGCATGCTGTTACAGGCGATGCAGCAGTTTACCGGCATGAACATCATCATGTACTACGCGCCGCGCATCTTCAAAATGGCGGGCTTCACCACCACTGAGCAGCAGATGATTGCGACCCTGGTGGTCGGCTTAACCTTTATGTTCGCCACCTTTATTGCGGTGTTTACCGTCGATAAAGCCGGACGTAAACCGGCGCTGAAAATTGGCTTTACGGTGATGGCTATCGGTACGCTGGTACTGGGCTACTGCCTGATGCAGTTTGATAACGGTACCGCGACCAGCGGGCTCTCCTGGCTCTCCGTCGGCATGACCATGATGTGCATTGCGGGCTATGCGATGAGCGCCGCACCGGTGGTGTGGATCCTCTGCTCTGAAATTCAGCCGTTGAAATGCCGCGACTTCGGTATCACCTGTTCGACCACCACCAACTGGGTGTCGAACATGATTATCGGCGCGACCTTCCTGACGCTGCTGGATTCCATCGGTGCGGCGGGAACGTTCTGGCTGTATACCGCGCTGAATATCGCCTTTATCGGCGTGACCTTCTGGCTGATTCCGGAAACCAAAGGGGTTACGCTGGAGCACATTGAACGTAAGCTGATGAAAGGCGAGAAATTGCGGGATATCGGCGTCTGATTGAGTGCCCGGTGGCGCTACGCTTACCGGGCCTACAGGTAGCGCCAAATGCAGACCGGGTAAGGCGTAGCCCCACCCGGCTTTTTTACACCCTCGCTAGATACAGCGCCGGCATTCCCTCAGCGTCCGAGGTATACAGCACCCACTCACCGTCCGGTGAAAACGACGGATGCGGATGCGTCACCTGACGGTCGCCGTCCAGTACTTTCCAACTGCTGTTGTGCTGGCAAATCGCTTTTTTCTCACCGGTTTTCAAATCAAACACCCAAATAAACGGATCGTTCAGGCTGATATCACCGGTATTATGCGGCGCGCCGTCTCCGACCACCCGCGAGCCGTCGTGGTTGCTCATCAGGTGGGAGCAGGGCGGAATCTCCATCAACTGGCGGTTTTCCAGCGTTGCCGGGTCAGCGCTGTAGAGATAACGGTGCGGGCTGTTCTCCTGATGCGCCACGTAGTAAAGCGCAGAGCCGTCCGGCACCCAGAATTCATGGGTGAAGCTTTCCCCTTGTTGATGCTGGCGCACGCAGCGCATGTCGCTGCCATCTTCATTTATCAGCCACATACGTGCATCGATAGCGTCGCGCGGGCCCTCGTGGCAAAACGCGACGGTCTTATCGTCAAACGGACGGTAGATAGGGTGCCCAAGCCAACGTTTTTCTTGCAGGATGGTCCGCTGCTCCCCGGTTTTCAGGTCGATGTTAATCAGGCGGCATTCCGGGTTGGTAAAGTAGTAGGCGCGGAACTTCGACCAGTCGGTCAGCGGCTGCCAGTCGCTTTTTTTAATTTCGATGCCGACGAGCTTCGTGCAGTCTGCGTTCGCCACCCACGTGCCGTAGGCGACCCACTCATCGTCCACTTCGTAGACCACGTACTCTTCGAGCGTGGTGAGATCAACGCGTCGAAGCTGGCGCGTATCTTTGACATACCATAAGGATTTATCGTCGTCGGACAGGAAACCGCCGAAGGTGTTATCCCCTGCGCCATCGGTAAGCTGGGTTGCCTGTTGAGCGGCAATATCCAGTAAATAGTAGTTCCAGTGCCCCTCAAATGCGCCGCCAAAAATCAGCTTGCCGCCGTCGCGGGTAAAGCATTTTTGGTAGAAGTAGTTTCGGTGGCAAATAATGTGCGGTGGCGTCATCCGGATCACCTCGTGACCGGTTTCGCTGTCTTTCTGCGTGCGGAAATTCAGCGGGATGATTTTGCCTTTCATGTGCTTTCTCCTTGAATAAAAAAATACCCCGCAACCGGAAGTTGCAGGGTATCAATAGGTCAATCGCGATTAGCGCATGGCGCGTTTCAGAATACGCTCGCCCTGACGCTGGAAGTCAGTTGCCGCTTCTTCTACGGATTTCTGGCCGTAGTCGATGTACTGCAGCGTGGTACCGAACTGGGCAACGATCTGCGGGTCATCAAAGTAAGGAGAGACGCTCAATTTCGCTGGCAGAGACTGCGCCAGACGAAGGCCCGCAACAGAAGGATCGCTCTCTTTCAGGATGCCGTCTTCGGTCAGGTATTTCACCGCGACTTTGCTCAGCGGCACGCCACGCTCCAGACCCAGCGTATCGACCCCTTCTTTGCTGTTCAGCAGGAAGTTGATCACTTTCGCCGCGGCTTCTGGGTTCTTGGTAGATTTGCCGATAGAGAGCATTTGCGCTGGTTTGAAGAACAGACCCGCGTCGGTAGCGCCTGGCAGCATTGGGTAGCTACCCAGTTCCAGCTTCGCAGGTGGCTTCAGGTTATCGGAGTACTTGTTAATGGTGGAGTTCCACATGTAAGTACCGCCCCATTCGCCCTGAATCCATGGCTTCATTTCATACATGTTGCTCTTACCGAAGGACGCGTAGTACTTGGTATCCGGCATCACGTGGCTGTCGACCAGCTTTTTATACATCTGGAAGAACTCAACCCACTGCTCTTTGCTGTAGGAGAATTTCTTGGTTTCCGGGTTGATGGCCGGAATGTTGTATTTCTGGGTCATGTAGGAGTTCAGCAGCGCCAGGGTATCCTGGTGCTCCAGCACGACCGGATAGTACTGTTTGCCCAGCTTGCTTTCGAAGGTTTTACCCGCGGCCATCAGGTCGTCCCAGGTTTTCGGGTATTCAACGCCAGCCTGTTTCCAGGTTTCATCGTTGAAGTAGAACACGCGCGCGGTAACGGAGATTGGGATCCCGTTCAGCTTGCCGTTGACGGTGGTGGACTGCAGTTCTTTCGCATCGAACTGGCTTAAGTCAATCACGTCTTTCATTTTGTTCAGATCGTAGAAGCCGTCGCCGTTTTTCGAGAAGATCGGCAGCCAGTTCCAGTTAGTCTGCATCACGTCTGGCTCGGTGCCACCGGCAATCTGGGTGGTCAGACGGGATAAGTGACCGTCCCAACCGGTGTATTCGGCTTTAACGTTAATATCTGGGTTCTGCTTATGGAACTCTTCCAGCGCCTTCAGAGTGACCTGGTGACGACCGTTACCGCCCCACCAGGACATACGAAGATCGACATCCTTTGCCATAGAAGGGAGGGCCGTGAGGCCCAGGGTGGCGGAGATTGCTGCGCTTAAAAGCACTTTTTTCATTTTAATACTCCAGATTAAAGGGAGAGGTTCTGTTCAGTTTTAGCATCAAAAATATGGCATTTATTCATATCAAACTTGAAGTACACCTTGCGATGAAGCCCCTTATCAATCATTGGCTTAGCTTCATCCGAAGGGATTCGCGCTGTCAGCTCGTAGTTCGCGACTTTCAGGTAAACGAAGAACTCGTGGCCCATGTTTTCCACGCGAACCATTTCACCGCTGCAGCCGCCTTCGGCAAACGGCTCGTCGGACAGCGAGACGAATTCAGGGCGAATACCGTAGAACACCTCTTCGTTGTCGTGACCGGCGAGCTTCTGGTTCAGCCCTTCGCTGAGCGCCATGAACTCATCGCCAATCGCCAGGTTTAAGGTGCCGTCTTTGTTCACCAGCTTGCAGGAGCGGATGTTCATTTCCGGCGCGCCGATAAAGCCCGCGACGAACATGTTTTTCGGTTTGTGGTACAGATTGTCCGGGGTGTCCACCTGCATGATGTGACCCAGTTTCATCACGCAGATACGGTCGCCCATGGTCATCGCTTCGGTCTGATCGTGGGTAACGTAGACGGTGGTCGCTGGCTTACCAGATTTTTTGAGCTGCTTGTGCAGGTCGGAAATACGGATACGCATCGATGCACGCAGCTTGGCGTCAAGGTTAGACAGCGGTTCATCGAACAGGAACACATCTGGTTTTTTCACAATCGCACGGCCCACGGCCACACGCTGTGCCTGGCCACCGGAGAGCTGACGCGGCAGACGGTCCAGCAGTTCTTCCAGTTCGAGGATTTTCGCTGCTTCATTCACCTGCGCTTCAATCTGGTCTTTCGGCAGCTTGCTAAGCTTCAGGCCGAACGCCAGGTTTTCACGAACGGTCATGTGTGGATAGAGCGCGTAGTTCTGGAACACCATCGCAATCCCACGCTCTTTTGGCGCGAGGTTGTTGACGATTTTCTCACCGATACGAACTTCACCGCCGCTGATGGTTTCAAGTCCTGCCAGCATACGCAGGGTGGTGGACTTGGCGCAGCCGGAAGGACCGACGATAACCATGAACTCACCTTCTGCGATTGAAAGGTCGATACCATGTACCGCTTTGAAGCCGTTGGAGTACACTTTTTCCAGTTTGTTGAAAATAACTTCAGCCATGATATATCCCTCTTAACCTTTAATTCCGCTGCTGGTAACGCCCTGTACGAAGTAGCGCTGTGCCAGGAAGAACACAATGATAGATGGCAGAATGGAGATGCTCGCCATTGCCAGAATTTCGTTCCACGGCGCGCCTTCGGTCACGTCGATGGACATTTTCAGTGCCAGTGCAATCGGATACTTATCAACGCTATAGACGTAGATCAGTGGGCCGATAAAGTCGTTCATAGACCACATGAACTGGAACAGTGCGACGGAGATAATCGCCGGCTTCAGAATCGGTACGACCACGTACCACAGCACCTGGATGGAGTTACAGCCGTCAATCTGCGCTGCTTCTTCCATGTCACGCGGCACACCGCGCAGGAACTGAATCAGCATGAAGACGAAGAACCCTTGCGTAGCGAAGGCCAGCGGCAGGTACAGCGGCATGTAGCTGTTCAGCATGCCCATTTCGCGGAACATCAGGTACTGAGGAATCAGCAGTACGGTGCTCGGCAGCAGCATGGTGGTGATGAGCGTGGCGAA
This sequence comes from uncultured Kluyvera sp., assembly GCF_902485085.1. Lineage (NCBI taxonomy): Bacteria > Pseudomonadati > Pseudomonadota > Gammaproteobacteria > Enterobacterales > Enterobacteriaceae > Kluyvera > uncultured Kluyvera sp. The sequence continues at coordinate 61,857 of NZ_CABTJS010000076.1, read as the reverse complement.
CCAGAATTTCTTCCATGGAATCTCGAAGCGGGCAAAGCCGTACGCCACGATAGTGGAGGAGATAATGGTCAGGATCACCTTAGGAATGACATACTTGAAGGTGTTCAGCATGTAATGACCGAAGGTGTACTCGGTACCGGTTTTCCAGCCGTTAATGAAACCGTCCCAGGTGGCATGTGCTGGCCACAGGCTCAGCGTGGTGAAGATCTCATGGTTCGGTTTGAACGACGCCGAGAACATCCACGCCAGCGGGTAAAGCATTAACAGACCGACGATCAGCAGGATGGTGTAGCGAATCCATGCGTTGATCTTCTCGCGACGAAGGGTGCGGGCAACCTCACGCTCTGCGATGGTTCTTGCGTCAGAGATTTGTTGGATATCAGCCATTTTTGCCTCCCTTATCGGCGGAGTAGAACACCCAGTATTTTGAAGACTTAAAGGCGATGCCGGCGAAGACCGCAACGACCAGGAACAGAACCCATGCCAACGCAGCGCCATAGCCCATATCGAAGTACTTGAACGCCGTGTCATAGATGTACAGCGAGAACAGATACGTCGAGTAGGTTGGGCCGCCACCGGTGATGACGTACGGTCCGGTGAACTCCTGGAATGCCTGGGTGGTCTGCATGATGAAGTTGAAGAAGATAACCGGCGTAATCAGCGGCACGGTCACTTTCATAAACATCTGCCATTTAGAGGCGCCATCGATCATGGCGGCTTCGTACTGAGACTGCGGAACGTTTTGCAGGGCCGCCAGGAAAATAACCATCGCGGAGCCGAACTGCCATACGCGCAGCAGGGTAACGGACATCAGCGCCAGTGAAGGCTCGCCCAGCCAGTTGACCGGGTCGAAGCCCAGTACGCCGATAAAGCTATTCAGCAGGCCGTCGATGGCGAACAGCGCACGCCATAAAACGGCGATAGCCACGGAGCTACCGAGGATTGACGGAATATAATAAGCGGTACGGAAGAAGCCGATACCGCGTAATTTAAAGTTAAGAACAAACGCAATCCCTAACGCAAAAGCGAGTTTTAAAGGGATGGTCAAAAATACGTAGGCGAACGTTACACCCATGGATTTCCAGAAGAGTGTGTCTTCTGTAAACATGTAGCGATAGTTTTCAATGCCGTTAAATACCGGCGGGCTCATCAAGTCATACTCAGTAAAACTGAGGAAGAAAGATGAAACGAACGGGAAGGCCGTGAAGATTATCAACCCAATGATATAGGGTGAAATCCAGGCCAATCCCAACATTCTGTTTTCATTCATACATACCTACCTGGCGAACAAGTGTGTCAAACGGATTGGGTGTCTGTTACATCCCCTGCGCCTGCTGGCGCCCGGGCGTTAAAGTCTTAGCTTGTTATAAGTCATGCAGCCTTTCCCTGTAAGTAGATATAATTCAGTGTGTTAAGCGCTATTCCGTCGTTGGTTTTTGTCGCGTTTTAAAAGCTCACTCTCTAGAAGGTCTTTTTTATAAAACGCCGTTTTAAATTTATTTTATTGCGATTTGTTTCTGCGTCATTCGATTAATGGTGAAAGTGTGATCGGAGTCGAAACGATGTTTCATTATAGTGATGTTGATGGCGTTTTTGCCGGTAGAGCGGGGGTTTTACGACGATCTGGTATGGAAGTTGGTGACCTGGTTGGTATAAAAAATATATAATTAACTATTAAAATGATTAACGAACTAATCTTTTGATATGTATGTAAAATATAAAGCCTCAACTAAAAAGATGAGGCTTCAGGTAGGGGCGAATTAATTATTCCATCAGCTTGCTTGCTGTATTCTCAGGCATTGCTGATAGGCGTTAGCCATTTTTATATCATAGTGATTTTGTGCGTATCCGGGGCCGTTGTAGCGTCTGGCAAAGCTGACCCAGTCTTTATTTTGCAAATAAAGATGAAGATTATTCGCCACCATTAATTGGCAAAGGGCTTCCAACTGCTCGTGGTTACCGCGGCTTTGCGCCGTGACAAAATCCTCCACTGAGCGAAATCCGCATAAGGCAAAATTAAACCCCATGATCTGGAATGCTCCCCATGACGTGGAGCATAGCGCCGCTTCACGGTGGAGGCTCATTGCCGTCTCGAGCCGGGCATGTTCTTTCTCTCCCCCCAGATAGTGCATTGCCGTCCATTGCCGATAAAGAATGGTGGGAAAACTGGCTGCCAGAATCTCGGGTTGATAGCGACGTTTTGCTAGCTCGCGCCAGAAAATATGTCCTTCAAATAAGATCTTTGGCTTTCCGGAAGGGAGAAAACCCTGTCCTGACGACTCCACGGTACAAACTGCCTGTAGCGCACAGGGCTCGATCTGTAGCCGTTTGGCGGCAGCGACAATCTCCTTCCAGCCAATCTTTTCCCGGTTAGACCCGTGGTCCAGAGAGGCTGATTCTTCATCTAACATCATGCTATTCCTCCGTTACTCGCTGGTTTCGGTCCTCGGGAGGTGCATTTGTAAGGCATCCCGGTTATAGGTTTTGTTGTAGTCGTCGAGCATAGACTGGAAGTTTTTAATAAAATCCAGGATGGAAATGTAGTCGTTGTTGGCGTTGCGTCCTTCGCTGAGGGTCCTGCTTTCGTCCGGCGGCGTCGCCTCCAGGTAATAGCCAAGAATTTGCGGGCTGGTAAAGCGCACGGTGACGCTGTTGGCCGTAGAGCTGGCGCGCGAGTTGCTGCGCGCGGAACTGGACGATGATGATGAACTGCCGCCAAAGATAAAGAAGCCACCGCCGCTTGCGGAGTGATCTTCAACGCTCTGGGCAAAGCTGCTCGACATTGCATTGTTAGATGAAAATTTGATGGTGACGTCGCGAGCGATGATAAATGCCACTGGGAAGCACGGGAAGACACATTCGTTCATGGCATTAAAACGCGCGTCCTGGAACGGCTTACCTTTTTGGTCCGGGGCGATTTTTTTGCTGGACGTGTTGTACATATCTTTGGTGAGCAGGAATACGCCGGGGTTAAACCATTCCCGGCTGATGCTAACCTTCGCAATCGACATCCCTATCTGAATTTTGACATCCTGGGACTTCATTGTGCTGTTGTCCACAGACTCCCGGTGCGACCGACTGCTGCTGTAGCCGCCAAAGAAGAAGGATGAACGACATGAGGATGCGGAGGCCGAGCTGGCACTACTGGAGCTTTGCTCAACGGAAGCCATCGTTGATTGGATAATGACCTGGGTAAAGCGCTCGGGAACGGCGTTTGGCGTGACGTCACTGTCAATAGCGCCTTCCGCTTTGATGTTCTTCTGCATGACTGATGCCAGAGCAATATGTTGCCGTACTTCGGTAATATCGTTCTCGGTTCGGGCGAGCTGCGTTTGCAGCGGTAACAGCATTTGCTTGTACTGGAGCAAGTTATTTTGCTGGAAATACTCCAGCGCGCTGTCCGTTGCGCTTTGGGCTGCCGCGATTAAGTTATCCTGGGCCTCCATGCATTTGTTGGCGCTATTTATTAATGCGCCGATGATTTTGCCTGCGTCGTCAGGCTTGATGCCGGGGACTCTGGAAAGGGTGTTTTCCCCTTTATCCTTTTCATTGGATCGACCGACAATATCGACAACCAGCTTGAGCGTGTCATTGGTGATATTTTTATAGGTATCACCGAGAGCCGTCCTGGCCGCAGCAAGTGCATCGTCTGCCGCCTTCTGTTTCTCCTTGAGGTTAGCGAGTATCGCCTGGTCAGGAAGAATTTTTAGGAACGAGTCTAGCGTCATGGAGATATTGCTGCGCTGCACCAACAGCACGGACAGCTGCTGCGCCAGCGCTGCTGGGCTTTCTAACAGGTCGATAGGAGTGAACGACGTATCGAGTAGGTCGAACCAGTTTTCCGGATACAGCGTGACCGGGTAGACATAGCCACCGTCGGGGTTGAGCTTTTGTACATTGGCCAGCGTTTGCCGGGCCTCGGCGATTTCGCGCCCTGAGCCGCTATCGAGGATCCCGGTGATAATCTCCATATCGCCCGGTGAGAAAACGTTGAGCACTTTACCCAGCTTCTCCTGTACCTTCAGTAGCTGAGATTCGGCGGTGGTCTCATACCAGTCGAGATAGTCGTTTTGTTTGCTGCGATTATTTTCCTTCGTATCACCGGGATATCTGGCCTCCAGTTCCGCCTTTTTATCTAGTTGAACTTTAGCCCAGGCCTGCTTGGCATCAACGTATTCGCTGTACAGGCGGTAGAAGACCTGTTGTAGCGTGAAGCCGGTGGTTAACCCGTCGCCAAAATTATACGGATAGGGAGTCATCAGGACTTTACGCAGCTTGGATTTTGCGTCGAACAACTTGCCGTTAAGCTGCGGTGTCAGCATATCCAGCGCGCTTTTATACTGGGTTTGCAGGTGACGACCATTGTCAGAACCGGTCATCGTGCAGGCATCAAATAGGCGGTTAACCAGCTTTGATTCGTTAGCTTCTACTAGCGGTGGCTTCGGTTGATTTTCCTCAATATTGTAACTGTAGAGATTTTTATCAATCTGCATACCGGGAAGGCTCATGCAGAAAAATTGATTGGGGTTATTTCCGCCGATGACTGAGGTGATTTTTTCATAAAGCTGATCGGCAAAACTTGGTATCGTTTCGGCATTATCCAGCGCTGCACTTAACCTTGGGGTAGTTTCGGTTATTGAGATAGTCGTGTTGGTGGTAGTGACCTGTTGGCTTGATTCACTAATATGTGATTGTTGATCATCGGGATGTGTTTCATCAGTCATGATTAATACTCCTGAATAATAAAATAATCGTTAAGTATCTACTGATAGGCGATGTGTCCAATAATAATTAAATTATGACAATTCCAACTGGGGCTAAGTTATTGCAAGTACGCATTAAATCGCCCGGAGAGACAAACATATTATTATTCGACTGCAGTGCAGTCAGCGGGTGATAATTTTTGGCTGCGGTATCAATATTTATTAGCGCGGCGTGAGCTTCGGCAAACTGATAAATAGATTCTGCTAGCGCTTCGGTCATTGAAGGGGTTGGGGGATTGGTATTATCCATAAAAGCATTGTGCAATGCTTCGCATAGCGCTTCGTCGCTGGCGGTTTCCGGCGCGCTGGCCATATCATATTCGCCAAAAATAGGCTGGCGCTGCTTCGTCCAGTCAATGGCTTTATCAAGCAGCGTTTCGCCAAACGCGGAGTCCGTCATAGAGGCGTGGCGGAACTGCAGGCGGAATGGGGCGCCTGCGTCGTCAAAGCATTGAGCGACGAACTGCGAGCACACCATCGGCTGTTTACCTGGCGTCTGATGCTGCTGGATATAGTGTGAAATGGTGGCCGTCAGCTTTTTCAGAATCCGGATTATCACCTGCTGTTTCTGGCTGGTAATGGAGAATTTCTTATACATTAACAGCAGGCCAACCATGTAAAGTCCGGCATGGTCGTAAGGTTCCTGATTATTCAGATACAGTCTTGCGGCGTCAATTACGGGCAAGAGAGGCGTGGTGCTGGTGTGACGATAAACATGGATAGTACGGCCATGAAAACGTTTTTGTGCCGGGTTTTCAGAAACCTGTGGAGGTGTTTCTTCAATAATCGTTGGCGGAGTGCTATTAAAATAAAGGGCAGCATGACTGACCGGCGCATCGGTCAGGAAAGTGATGGCCCATGAAATAAAACTCTTTTTCTCCGGCGAGAAAAGCAATACGTCTGCGGGACGCAGATCGCTTAGCGATAGCATTTTCATATAAATTCCTTTTCATTCCAATATCTATTAATTGGGAGCGTTTATAGAATAGGCTTAGTTATTTGAAAGGAACTGTGATGGGACTCTTATTTAGCTATCGTAGGAATTAACTAATGTTTGAGGAATTATTAATAGAGGGTATTAAATATAATAAAAACAGCCGCCTGATGTTATCAGCGCAGCTGTTTTTTTATTCATTTATGCTTTAAGGAAATCCTGACGCATCGGCGTAAAGGTATCCAGCAGCGTACCGGCTTTCAGGCAAACGCAGCCGTGCATAATGTTCGGCTGTTTATACAGCGTATCACCCGCACCCACCACGTGCTTTTCGTCACCGATGGTGAATTCGAATTCACCGGATAACACATAGGTCAGCTGCTCGTGCGGGTGGTTGTGCATCGGGCCGATCGCGTCCTGCTCAAAGTTCACCTCAACGGCCATCATTTTGCCATCGTGCGCGAGAATGCGGCGGGTTACGCCATTGCCCAGATCTTCAAGGGTGGTTTCTTTATGAAAAATAAACATCAGGCGGTCCTGTTTGTATGTTGAAACGTTGTTTCATTAAATTTATCTCAGAAACGAACAAAAAGAAATCTATCGCCGCAGATGTGGAAAGTTGATCACAACTTTGGTTCACTGGGAGCACGACGCAAAACAAGGTGAATGACATGAAAACGATGGGTCTTCTGGGCGGAATGAGCTGGGAATCGACGATTCCCTACTATCGCTTGATTAACGAAGGGATAAAGCAGCAGCTAGGCGGCCTGCATTCGGCGCAAATTTTGCTGCACAGCGTGGATTTCCATGAGATTGAGCTTTGTCAGTCTCAGGGTGACTGGCAGAAAGCGGGCGATATTCTGGCGCAGGCGGCAGTGGGACTGCAGCAGGCTGGCGCAGAGGGCATTGTGCTCTGTACCAACACTATGCACAAAGTCGCTGAAGCTATCGAAACCGCCTGCGACGTGCCGTTCCTGCATATCGCTGATGCCACCGGCCGCGCCATCAGCCAGAAGAAAATGACCAACGTGGCGCTGCTCGGCACGCGCTACACCATGGAGCAGGATTTCTATCGCGGGCGCTTACAGCAGGAATTTGGCATTACCACGCTGATTCCGGAGCAGGATGCACGGCAGAAAATTAACCAGATTATTTTTGATGAACTGTGTCTGGGGGAGTTCAGCGACGCTTCACGTGATTATTACCTGAGCGTGATTGAAACCCTGGCGCGTCAGGGCGCGGAAGGGGTGATTTTCGGCTGTACCGAGATTGGCCTGTTAGTTCCGGCTGAACTTAGCCCGCTGCCGGTGTTTGATACCGCCGCGATTCACGCGGCGGATGCGGTTGAGTTTATGCTCTCTTAATGTGCGTTCAGTACCGCCTCAAGCGGCGTGGTAATGTGCGACAGGCTCTGCTGTAGATGAGCCATAAATGCCTCTACCAACGCCGAGCGGGGGCGGTGCATCGGGCGAATCAGGCTGACGGTAAACGGGACGTTGATGCTAAAGCGGCGAATGACTACGCCGCTGTTGATGTAGTCGAGCGCCGTCAGCGGGTTGACCACTGAAATACCGACCCCAGCTTTGACCATCGCGCATATTGACGCGGCACTGTGCGTTTCCACGACCATTCTTCTTTTCACCTGATGCTCATTAAACAGCGTGTCCAGTAGTTGGCGATAGCTGTCGGTTCGCGACAGGCTGATGTAGTTTTCACCTTGAAAATCAGTAGGTGTCAGCACCGTTTTCGCTGACAGCGGGTGATCCTGTGGTAATACGCAGACTTCGTTCAGCGTCAGTAGCGGTATGCGTTCGGTGCCAGCGGGTGTGTGTGTCGTCTCAGTGATGCCCAAATCATGGCGCTGCGCCGACAGCCATTCCTCCAGTAGCGGCGACTCCTGCGGCACTATCTGAATATTGACCTGCGGATAGCGGGCCAAAAACGGCTGCAACAGGGGCGGTAAAAAGGATTGCGAAAAGACCGGCAGGCAAACAATAGACAGCTCGCCCTGACGGAACTCGCGCAGGCTTTCTGCCGCGCTGACGATTCTGTCTAATCCATACCAGGAACGCTGCACCTCTTCAAACAGCCGTAGCCCTTGAACGGTCGGGTGCAGGCGCCCGCGGCTGCGTTCGAACAGCTTAAGCCCCAGTACCTGTTCAAACCGCGCCAACTCGCGGCTGACCGTTGGCTGTGAGGTGTGCAGCATGCGGGCCGCTTCCGTCAGGTTTCCCGCCGTCATAATGGCGTGAAAGATTTCGATATGGCGCAGGTTAACGGCTGGCATGGGCATCTCTCAGGTTAAGTATCCATATCATTTTTGCATAGACTCGCGATAAAACGATATTTTTTATTCGCTTCAGGCTGTGGCGTAATCATAAAAAAGATGATTACCGGAGTCTGCTATGCCACGCCCGCTCAACAATACCGAAACCGACCTCACCGCTGATAACCTGCTGCGCCTGCCTGCTGAATTTGGCTGCCCGGTATGGGTGTACGACGCGCAGATTATCCGCGCCCAAATTGCCAAGCTGCACAAGTTTGACGTGGTGCGATTTGCCCAGAAGGCGTGCTCGAATATCCACATTCTGCGTCTGATGCGTGAGCAGGGCGTGAAGGTGGACTCCGTCTCATTAGGGGAAATTGAGCGTGCGCTGGTGGCGGGTTACGAAGCGGGCAAAGACGAGATTGTTTTTACCGCCGATACCATTGACGACGCGACGCTTGCCCGCGTGCATGAGCTACAGATTCCGGTCAACGCCGGTTCTGTGGATATGCTGGAGCAGCTCGGCCAAATTTCTGCGGGCCATCGCGTATGGCTGCGCGTGAACCCAGGTTTTGGACACGGCCACAGCCAGAAAACCAATACCGGCGGCGAAAACAGCAAGCACGGCATCTGGTATAGCGATCTCCCCGCGGCGCTTGAGGTCATTCAGCGTTATCAGCTGAAGCTAGTGGGCATTCACATGCACATTGGCTCCGGCGTGGATTATGGTCACCTGGAGCAGGTGTGCGGCGCGATGGTTCGTCAGGTGATTGAATTTGGTCAGGATCTGGAAGCTATCTCTGCGGGCGGCGGGTTATCTATTCCGTATCGTGAAGGGGAAGAGGCGATTGATACCGATCACTACTTCGGCCTGTGGAATGCGGCGCGTGAGCAGATTGCTAAACACCTGGGACACCCGGTCAAACTGGAGCTGGAGCCGGGTCGTTTCCTGGTGGCCGAATCCGGCGTGCTGGTCGCGCAGGTACGCAGCGTGAAGGCGATGGGCAGCCGTCACTTTGTGCTTATCGACGCGGGTTTTAACGATCTGATGCGTCCGGCGATGTACGGCAGCTATCATCATATTTCCGCGTTGGCGAGCGATGGTCGTGCGCTGGAAAACGCGCCGCAGATTGAAACCGTGGTGGCGGGCCCGCTGTGTGAATCGGGCGACGTCTTTACCCAGCAGGAAGGGGGTAAAGTGGAAACGCGCCTGCTGCCTGCGGTGGTGCCGGGAGATTATCTGGTGCTGCACGATACCGGCGCGTATGGCGCATCAATGTCGTCGAACTACAATAGCCGTCCGCTGCTGCCTGAAGTGCTGTTTGATAATGGCGTGGCGAAGTTGATTCGTCGTCGTCAGACGATTGAAGAGCTGCTGGCGCTGGAGCTTATCTGAGGGAATGCCCGATAAGTGCAGCGCCATCGGGCATGTTATTTGTAAAACGGCCCCGTCGTCACTGAATCGCGCAATACCAGCGTGCCGGTAAACGGCGGGATCGTTTCGATCTCTTCCCCACTTGCCAGCTTAATCGCCTGATCGATAGCGGTCACGATCATATTATCGATCGGCAGATAAACGGTAGAAAGCCCCGGCTCCAGCCACTTCGCGCTAGGTGCATCATCAAAACCAAACAGTGAAATATCCTGCGGGATCCGTAGCCCCGCCTGATGCAGCGCTTTTGACGCGCCGAGCGCCATATCGTCGTTACAGGCAAAGAGGGCGCTGAACGTCACTTTCTCTTTCAACAGCGCATTGCACATGTCATAGCCGCAGTTCATGGTGGAATCACCGTGCTTCACTTTTGCCGGATCCCACGCAATTCCGTTTTGCTCCAGCGCCCGGCGATAGCCCTGTAAACGCGCTTTACCGGTTGGCGTATGGATAGGAACGGTGATACAGGCAATATCCCGATGGCCTTGAGAAATCAGGTATTCCACCGCCTGAAACGCCGCATCCTGTTGTTCGAAGAAGACACAGCGTTCGCGTGCCTGGCTGACGTCACGGTTAATGACGACCAGCGGCATCGGCGTGCTATTCACCAGCGACATGATAGCCTTTTCGCTCATATGACGAGTGTAGAGGACGATGGCATCGCACTGGCGGTCGGCCAGCATCTGCACCGCCTGCTCTTCGCGTTCGGGAGTATCGTGGCCGTCGGTGACGATAAGCTGTTTGCCCCACGCTTCCGTCTGACGGGAAGCCTGCTGAAGCAGGCGGCCAAAGTAGAAACCATCAAAGGTGGAAACCACCAGGCCAATGCTGTTGCTGGTGCGGTTTGCCAATGAACGCGCCAGAAAGTTAGGGCGATAGCCTAACTCTTCCATTGCTTTGAACACCTGCTGACGGGTGCTCTCTTTAACCTGACCAGTACCATTCAGCACGCGAGAAACTGTCGCTTTCGAGACGCCTGCGCGTATTGATACATCCAGCATTGTTGCCATTGTTAATCCCTGAGACTTCGTGATGACCCGCAGTTTATCACAGACATTCATCGGTGATATGAACTCCACTGCGGCTAAAAAACCTATCGCGATCACGCTTTTGCAGTTAATCGTCGTAAAAAACGCGTCTCAATCATGTGGTATACCAATAACCCTACTGTTTTTGTTTTTGGAATACCAAATTAGAGGTTGGGAGTTAACTCACAGAACTTTTCAGCGATGATGATTATTTTTGGCATACCAAAAGGTGTTTGGCTGTACACCGAATGCGCGATAAAGCCCTTAAACTTGAGGTACTTTCTATGGCATTGCAGGACAAATTGATCGATTCGCTGGGGAGTTTCGCCACGAAATTCAACAGCTATCGCTATATCATGGCGATCAAACACGCCTTTATTACGCTGATGCCGGTGATCATCGTCGGTGCCTTCTCCGTCTTGATCTCCAACATGGTGCTGGATCCAAAAAACGGCCTTGCCAGCTTCCAGTCTCTATCGTCCCTGGCGGCACTTAAGCCAATTACCGGCGCAATCAACTATGCGACGCTGAACTTTCTCAACATTGGCGCGGTGTTTCTTATCGGTATCGAGCTGGGGCGCATCAACGGTATAAAGACCCTGTTCCCCGGCCTGCTGGCGGTGATCTGCTTTATCTGCGTCACGCCGACCACCGTACAGATGATGGTTGATGGTCAGATGCATGAGGTAAAAGATGTGCTGCTGCGCCAGTTTTCCGATACCCGCAGCCTGTTCCTCGGCATGTTCATCGCCATTCTGTCCGTCGAGATCTACTGCTGGCTGGAAACGCGCAACGGGCTGAAGATCAAAATGCCGGACACCGTACCGCCAAACGTCGCCGCCTCGTTTTCTGCGCTGATCCCGGCGATCATCACCGTTACCGCGATCGCCACCTTCGGTTTTATCTTCCATCAGTTGACCGGCATGTACCTGTACGATGCGGTGTACCAGGTTGTGCAGCAGCCGCTGGAGCGGGTAATGCAGAGCTTACCGGGGATCTTGCTGCTGATGTTTGTGGCGCAGATTTTCTGGGTGATTGGGATTCACGGCAACCAGATGATCAAACCCATTCGCGAACCGCTGCTGCTGGGGGCGATTACCGTCAACATGAGTGCGTTTGAGCAGGGTAAAGAGGTGCCGAATATCATCACCATGCCGTTCTGGGATGTGTACATGAGCATCGGTGGTTCGGGCCTGACCATCGGACTGTTGATTGCGGTGATGATCGCCACCAAGCGCAAAGAGATGAAAGAGATCGCCAAGCTGTCGATTGGCCCTGGGCTCTTTAACATCAATGAGCCGGTGATCTTCGGGATGCCTATCATGCTTAACCCGATCCTCGCCATTCCGTTCATCATTACCCCGCTGGTCACCGGCAGCATCGGCTACTTCGCCACCGTCACCGGTTTTGCCGGAAAAGCGGTGGTGATGGTGCCGTGGACGACACCGCCTTTGATCAACGCCTGGCTTTCCACCGCCGGGTCGATGGGCGCGGTGGTGACGCAGCTTATTTGTATTGTGGTGGCGGTGCTTATCTATCTGCCGTTCGTCAAAATCGCGTCCCGCCGCGCCGAGATTTCCGAGCGCCTGGCGGAAAAAACACCGGCTACCGAAAACTTTTGAGGATGCTATGAGCATAAAACGGATGACCATTCCCGATGACTTTATTCTCGGGGCTGCCGCTTCGGCCTGGCAAACGGAAGGCTGGAGTGGGAAGAAATCGGGGCAGGATTCCTGGCCCGATCTCTGGTACAAGAACGATCGCCACGTCTGGCACAACGGCTACGGCCCGGCTGTTGCCACCGATTTTATCAACCGCTTTCGTGAAGACGTGCAGTTGATGAAGCTGGCGGGCTTAACCCACTACCGTACCTCGATTAACTGGTCGCGCTTTTTAACCGACTACGAGGCGGTCACGGTGGATGAAGAGTATGCCGCCTATTACGACCAGCTTTTTGATGAACTGCTGGTCAACGGTATCGAGCCGATGATCTGTCTTGAGCACTATGAGCTGCCGGGCTACCTGCTGGAACAGTACGGCGGCTGGGGCTCGAAAAAGGTGGTCGAGCTCTACGTGCGCTACGTTGAGCAGGTGTTTGCCCGCTATCACCACAAGGTTACGCGCTGGTTTACCTTTAACGAGCCGATTGTGGTGCAGACCCGCGTCTATCTGGACGCGCTGCGCTGGCCGTATGAACAAAATACGGGGAAATGGATGCAGTGGAACCACCACAAGGTGCTGGCCACGGCGAAAGTGGTGAAGCTGTTCCGCGAGAAAGGCTACCCAGGAACCGTTGGCTGCATTCTCAACCCTGAGGTGACCTATCCGCGTTCTCATGCCGTTCACGACCAGCGTGCGGCCGAGGTATATGACCTGTTCTACAACCGCGTATTCCTCGACTCGCTGGTGCACGGTACTTATCCTGCTGAGCTTTTCACGCTGCTGGAGAAACACGCGGTTACCTGGGACTACCACGCCGATGAGCTGGCGATTATCCGCGACAACACGGTCGATGAGCTGGGCATTAACCTCTATTACCCGCACAGGGTAAAAGCGCCCTCGCGTGCCTGGCACCCGGACACGCCGTTCCATCCGGCCTGGTACTACGAACCGTTTGAACTGCCGGGTCGTAAGATGAACAACTCGCGCGGTTGGGAAATCTACCCGCAGATTGTCTACGACATGGCGATGCGTATCAAAAACGACTACCGCAATATTCCATGGTTTGTCGCTGAAAGCGGTATGGGCGTGGAAAATGAAGGTCAGTTCCGTAACGCCGACGGCGTGATTGCCGATGACTACCGCATCCGTTTTATCAGCGAGCATCTGTGGCAGACGCTGCGGGCGAAAGAAGACGGGGCTAACTGCCATGGCTATATGCTGTGGGCTTTTACCGACAACGTCTCGCCGATGAACGCCTTTAAAAATCGCTATGGGCTGATTGAAATCGACCTCAATAACGACCGTGCGCGGCGGCCAAAAGCCTCAGCTAACTGGTTCCGGCAGCTACGGGACAGCCGCGAGCTGGTGGTGGATATCGATGATGAATGGCGCTAATTTTTGCTAAGATAGCGCCGATATTCGCATAACGTACAGGTGATATTGTGGAGAAGGCTACCGTTCCGCCGGAAAAGAAACCCTATCAGGAGATTGGCGATGATTTGCGCGCTCAGATTATGCAGGGCCGCTATCCCGTCGGGTCGCGCCTGCCGCCAGAACGCAATATCGCCGAAACCTACGGCGTCAGCCGCACCATCGTGCGTGAAGCGCTGTTGATGCTGGAACTTCAGGGAACGGTGGATATCCGCCAGGGGTCCGGCGTATACGTGATGCGCATTCCACAGGAGTGCGACGGTGAGGAAGAGCGGATGCTAAGCAGCGACGTTGGCCCGTTTGAAATTCTGCAGGCCCGCCAACTGCTGGAGAGCAACATTGCCGCCTTCGCCGCGAAGATGGCAACCCGCGCGGATATCGATAACCTCAAACAGATTATCGAGCAAGAACAACGGGCTATTGCACTGAATGATACCAGCCAGGACAACGGCCGCCTATTCCATCTGGTGCTGGCGGGAGCCACGCAAAACCAAATGTTACTGTCGACTATTGAACGCGTCTGGATCCAGATGGACAGCAGCCCGCTGTGGCAACAGTTCAATGCCCATATTGCTAGCCGTACCTACCGGCTGAAGTGGCTTGGAGACCGACAGACCATCCTGGCCGCGCTGCGTCGCCGTGATGTGATGGGGGCCTGGCAGGCGATGGGGCAACATCTTGAGAACGTCAAAAATAGCCTGATGGAACTGTCTGACGAAGACGCGCCGGATTTTGACGGTTATCTGTTTGAATCTGTGTCTATCTTCCAGGGAAAAGTAATGTGACCATCCTGCCGCTGCACGACTGTCCGCAGTTCGCCGGTCAGGTGACCGACTGGCTGTGGCACGCTTTTGGTGGTGAGAATCTGTCACGTGCCTTTTTTGCCAGCATCATCGAACACAGCCAGAGCCCTGGCGCACTGCCGCTTACCTTTATTGCCGTTGAAGATGAGAAAGTGGTGGGGACCGTAGGCCTATGGCGCTGCGATTTAATTAGCCGTCAGGATCTGTGGCCGTGGATGGCGGCGCTGTATGTCACGCCTGAAGCGCGCGGCTGTGGTCTGTCGGGTCAGCTTCAGCGCCACGTGATGACCTATGCCGCACGGCAGGGGTTTACGCAGCTGCACCTCTATTCGTCTTGCCGGGATTTTTATGAGCGCTTCGGTTGGCAGTACATCGGCGATGCCCTGGATTACCCGGACACCACCGTACACCTTTATCGCTACGACTTAACGTCTTCTGCCGGTGAGCTCACCGAGTGACGGCGCACCAGCGTCGGGCTGAACAGATGGGTGATATCCGGCAGCGGGCGCTTTTCTGCCAGCGCCAGCGCCAGCTCCGCCGCCTGAGTGGCCATGGTGACAATCGGGTAGCGGATGGTGGTCAAGCGCGGACGCACGTAGCGGGAAACCAACACATCATCGAAGCCAATCAGCGAAATTTCCTGCGGTACGTCGATACCGTTATCGTTGAGCACGCCCATCGCGCCAGCGGCCATCGAATCGTTATAGCAGGCCACCGCGGTAAACTGCTTGCCGCGGCCTAACAGTTCGGTCATTGCCTGTTCACCGCCGCTCTCGTCCGGTTCAGCGAAGGTTACCAGCCGCTCATTGCACGGCAGGCCGCTCTCTTTCAGGGCATCGTAGTAGCCCTGTAAACGATCCTCCGCATCCGAAATCGTATGGTTCGAGCAAATATAGCCGATGCGGGTATGACCTTGCTGAATCAGATGGCGGGTGGCGAGCCAGGCGCCGTAACGGTCATCCAGCGCCACGCAGCGCTTTTCAAAGCCGGGCAGAATGCGGTTTATCAGTACCATGCCGGGGATCTGCTTCATTAAATCAGCCAGTTCGGCATCGGGGATGAGCTTGGCGTGCACGACCAGCGCCGCACAGCGATGGCGGATAAGCTGCTCAATGGCCTGACGTTCTTTGGTTTCGTTATGATAGCCGTTGCCGATCAGTAAAAAATTGCCGGTGTTATAGGCCACCTGCTCCACGGCTTTGACCATGGCGCCGAAAAAGGGATCGGACACATCGCCCACCACCAGGCCGACGGTTTCGGTCGACTGCTGGGCCAGCGCACGCGCGTTGGCGTTGGGATGATAGCTTAGCGTTTCCATAGCGGCGGAGACCGCCTGGCGCGAGGCATCGCTGGCTTTAGGGGAGTTGTTGATGACGCGGGATACGGTGGCGACGGAGACGCCTGCAAGCCGGGCCACATCTTTTATTGTCGCCATAATATGCCTTAATCAAAAATTCTGAGGGTAAACGCTTACACCACAACAGTGTTACGGAAATCCCCGTGCTATTCAAGGATGGCGGTGTGGTGAATTGCACAATTATGATGCAGAAGTGACATTACCAGGAAAAGTGACACCGCGCGGGGCGAAACCCTGCAACGAAACGGGAGAATTCAAACGTTTGCTTACACTTTGCGAAATGCTGTTGCGAATGTCTGCTGGAGAACGCGTTAGGCGACTTGCTAATCTGATTATCCCAGAGGTATTGATAGGTGAAGTCGCCCCAAAAGGTTGACCACTTGATTACACCAACCTGCGCAGATGCGCAGGTTTTTTTTTGCTTCGCGCCCGCCTGTTACAGTTCCCGATAATCGCAATACCTCGTTTCATTTGCGCTCATTCTCTTGCGCTTTTCCGCTGGTTGCGGGGTGTGGAGGGCGCGACAATAGCAGTCCCAGAGGTATTGATTGGTGAATGTTTCATGGTACGCCTTGCGTACTTCATCACTTACACCGACCTGCGCAGATGCGCAGGTTTTTTTTTGCCTGACTTTCGTCCCGGACTGCTTTTCCACAGTTTTCTCGTGTAACCTTCAATGACAAAACTATGGCAAAAGGAGTTTGTATGCTTCTCTGTTTTTTCCGACAGCTATTTAAGGTGCTCTTCCGGGTCAGGATGACGGGAAACACTGAGGCGCTGAGCCAGCCAAAGGTGCTGATTACGCCAAACCACGTCTCATTCCTTGATGGTATTCTTCTGGCGTTATTTCTCCCCGTTCGCCCGGTTTTTGCCGTCTACACCTCAATTTCGCAAAAATGGTTTATGCGGTGGCTGACGCCCATTATCGATTTCGTGCCGCTTGATCCCACCAAACCGATGTCAATCAAGCATCTGGTGCGCCTGATTGAACAGGGCCGCCCGGTAGTGATATTCCCGGAAGGGCGTATTTCGGTATCCGGCTCGCTGATGAAGATATATGACGGCGCGGCCTTTGTGGCGGCGAAGTCTGGCGCGACGATTATTCCGGTGCGCATTGAAGGCGCGGAGCTGACTCACTTTAGTCGCCTGAAGGGGCTGGTGAAGCAGCGCCTGTTCCCACGCATCTCGCTGCATCTGCTGCCGCCAACGACGCTGCCGATGCCGGAAGCGCCGCGCGCGCGCGACCGGCGCAAAATCGCCGGCGAAATGCTGCACCAGATTATGATGGAAGCGCGCATGGCGGTGCGTCCGCGCGAAACTCTGTATGAATCTTTGCTCACGGCAATGCATCGTTACGGCGAGAAAAAACCGTGCGTGGAAGACGTTAACTTCCAGCCGGATAGCTACCGCAAGCTGCTGACCAAAACGCTGTTTGTGGCGCGAATTCTGGAGAAATACAGCAAACAGGGTGAAAAGATTGGTCTGATGCTGCCGAATGCGGGCATCAGCGCGGCGGTCATTTTCGGCGCTATCGCTCGTGGGCGTATTCCGGCCATGATGAACTACACCGCCGGAGTCAAAGGGCTTACCAGCGCGATTACCGCCGCGCAAATTGGCACTATTTTTACCTCCCGCACTTTCCTTGATAAAGGCAAGCTCTGGCACCTGACCGAGCAGCTTACCCAAGTGCGCTGGGTGTTCCTCGAAGATTTAAAAGGTGATGTCACCACCACCGATAAGCTGTGGATCTTCTCTCGCGTGCTGATGCCTCGTCTGGCGCAGGTTGCGCAGAAGCCGGAAGACCCGGCAATTATTCTCTTTACCTCGGGTTCTGAAGGCCATCCTAAAGGGGTGGTACACAGCCATAAAAGCATTCTGGCAAACGTCGAGCAGATTAAAACCATCGCCGACTTCACCGCCAACGACCGCTTTATGTCGGCACTGCCGCTGTTCCACTCCTTCGGCCTGACGGTGGGGCTGTTCACGCCGCTGCTGACCGGCGCGCAGGTGTTCCTCTACCCAAGCCCACTGCATTATCGCGTGGTGCCGGAGCTGGTCTATGACCGTAACTGCACCGTGCTGTTTGGTACATCTACCTTCTTAGCCAACTACGCGCGCTTCGCCAACCCGTATGATTTCTATCGTCTGCGCTATGTCGTGGCAGGCGCGGAAAAACTGCAGCAGAGCACCAAAGAACTTTGGCAGGACAAATTTGGCCTGCGAATTCTTGAAGGTTACGGCGTGACCGAGTGCGCACCGGTGGTTTCCATCAACGTACCGATGGCGGCCAAGCCGGGCACGGTGGGGCGTATTCTGCCGGGCATGGATGCGCGTTTGCTGGAGGTGCCGGGCATTGAGCAGGGCGGCCGTCTGCAATTGAAGGGGCCGAACATCATGGCGGGCTATCTGCGCGTTGAAAATCCGGGCGTGCTGGAAGTGCCGACGGCGGAGAATCAGCACGGCGAACTGGAAACCGGCTGGTATGACACCGGTGACATTGTCGCGTTTGATGCGCAGGGCTTTGTGCAAATCCAGGGCCGCGCGAAGCGTTTTGCCAAAATTGCCGGCGAAATGGTCTCGCTAGAGATTGTTGAGCAGCTAGCACTGGGCGTATCGCCTGAGAAGATGCATGCCACCGCGGTGAAAACCGACGCCAGCAAAGGCGAGGCGCTGGTGCTGTTTACCACCGATAATGAACTGACCCGCGACAAGCTATTGCAGTATGCGCGGGCCCATGGCGTACCGGAGCTGGCTGTGCCCCGCGATATTCGCTGGCTTAAACAGCTGCCGCTGCTTGGCAGCGGTAAACCGGATTTCGTCACCCTGAAGAGCATGGTTGCAGAGACGGAACATCCGAATGAGTGAGTCAGTACACACTAACAACTCCCTGCTGTCGAAAGGCATGATGGCGGTTATTGTCGCCCAGTTCCTTTCGGCGTTTGGCGATAACGCGCTGCTGTTTGCCGTGCTGGCGCTCATGAAGCAGCAGTTTTATCCCGAGTGGAGCCAGCCGGTGCTGCAAATGGTGTTTGTGGGCGCTTACATCATCTTTGCCCCGTTTGTCGGCCAGGTGGCGGATAGCTTTGGTAAAGGCCGGGTGATGATGTTCGCCAACAGCCTGAAGTTGATTGGTGCGGCAACAATTTGTGCAGGTATGAACCCGTTTATCGGCTACACGCTGGTGGGGATTGGCGCAGCCTCCTACTCGCCAGCGAAGTACGGCATCCTGGGTGAAATCACCACTGGCGATAAGCTGGTGAAAGCGAACGGTCTGATGGAAGCCTCCACCATTGCCGCCATCCTGATTGGCTCGGTGGCCGGTGGCGTGGTGGCTGACTGGAGTGTGGTGGGGGCGCTGGCGCTTTGTGCCGTGGTGTATGGCGGTGCGGTGGTTGCCAACATTTTCATTCCCAAATTACCGGCGGCCCGTCCCGGGCAGTCCTGGCGTTTTGGCCCAATGACCCGCAGCTTCTTCAATGCCTGCAACGTACTGTGGCATAACGGTGAAACGCGTTTCTCACTGCTCGGCACCAGTATGTTCTGGGGAGCCGGAGTGACGCTGCGTTTCCTGCTGATGCTGTGGGTGCCGGTGGCATTGGGGATTACCGATAACGCGACGCCGACCTATCTGAATGCGATGGTCGCCGTCGGGATTGTGGTTGGCGCGGGGGCGGCGGCAAAGCTGGTGACGCTTGAAACCGTGGCACGCTGTATGCCTGCCGGGGTGTTGATTGGCGTGGTTGTTGCCATTTTTGCGTTCCAGCAGGCGCTGCTGCCAGCGTACGTACTTCTATTTATCATCGGTATCTGCGGCGGCTTCTTCGTGGTGCCGCTCAATGCGCTGCTGCAGGACCGCGGCAAACAGACCGTGGGTTCAGGTAATGCGATCGCGGTACAAAACCTCGGTGAAAACAGCGCGATGCTGATTATGCTGGGGCTCTATTCGCTGGCGGTGGCGGTGAATATTCCGGTGGTCGGCGTGGGGATTGGCTTTGGCGTGCTGTTTGCGCTGGCAATTATCGCGCTGTGGCTGTGGGGTAAACGCCGCTGATGTGAACCCGGCGGCGCTTCGCTTGGCCGGGCTACGGCTATAAATGTAGTCATTGTAGGCCGGATAAGCGTAGCGCCATCCGGCACGATGTGGCACCTTGCCGGATGGCGGCGTCACCGCCTTATCCGGCCTACATTTTAAGGTGCCGGGTAGGTATAAACCTGATGCACCGCCTCAATCTCTGCTAACACGTCCGCGCTTAACTCCAGATGCAGACTCTCAACGTTAGTTTTCAACTGCTCCATCGTCGTCGCGCCTAACAGCGTACTGGCAACGAACGGCTGACGGCGAACGAACGCCAGCGCCATTTGTGCCGGGTCGAGGTTATGACGTTTGGCGATATCGACGTATGCCGCCACCGCCTTCTGCGTCTGCTCACCGCTGTAGCGCGTAAATCGGCTGAAGAGCGTATTGCGGGCACCCGCAGGCTTCGCGCCGTTCAGGTACTTACCGGTGAGCGTCCCGAAGGCCAGGCAGGAGTAAGCCAACAGCTCAACGCCTTCAAACTGACTCACTTCCGCAAGCGCCACTTCGTAGCTGCGGTTCACCAGGCTGTACGGGTTCTGGATGGTGACAATGCGCGGCAGGTCGTGTTTATCCGCCAGATGCAGATAGCGCATCACGCCAAATGCCGTCTCGTTGGATACGCCAATATAGCGAATCTTCCCGGCGCGCTGATATTCGGTGAGCGCTTCCAGCGTCTCCAGCAGCGACACTACCGGCGCGGAGTCGGCCCAGGTGTAGCCCAGTTTGCCAAAGCAGTTGGTCGGGCGCTGTGGCCAGTGTACCTGGTAGAGATCGAGATAGTCGGTTTGCAGGCGCGTCAGCGAGTTGTGCAGCGCATCGCGAATGTTTTTTCGGTCCAGTGCCTGGTTGGGGCGAATGCCGCTGTCGTTGTTGCGCGAAGGGCCGCTCACCTTGGAAGCAATCACCAGCTTCTCGCGGTTGCCGTGCTTGGCCAGCCAGTTACCGACATAGGTCTCGGTAAGGCCCTGAGTTTCCGGGCGCGGAGGAACGGGGTACATCTCGGCGACATCGATCAGATTAATGCCCTGGCTAACGGCATAATCAAGCTGTGCATGGGCGTCGGCTTCGCTATTTTGTTCACCAAACGTCATTGTGCCAAGCCCGAGGGTGCTTATCTCAAGCGAGCTGTGGGGGATACGGTGGTACTGCATAAGCCGGCTTCCTTTTATCAACAGCGTCAGGAAAGAGTCCTGACAAAGGAATATAAAAATGGCAGAGGGGGAGAAAAAGGGAAAGCAGAAAATGAAAAAAGGCCAGCAGGCGGCTGACCTCTCTGATTATCGTTTGATAATTTGCGACACGTCGTCGCGGTTGATCTGCATCTTATTACCTTGCTGATCTTCATAGCTGATAAGCCCGGTGTCGTCATCGACTTCCGGCTTACCGTCGGTCAGGATCATCCGACCGTCTTTGGTGGCCATCACGTAATCGCTGCTACAGCCGGAAACTGCAAAGGCTAAACCTACTGCGGAAATCAACACTGCCCATTTTGTCATCGTTATCCCCTTCATCGCCGCGCTCTTAATAGTTTAGTAATAACCGACCTAAGGCACAGCATAAAGCAGGAAAATCTTAAAAAAACCGGACACAGCCCTCAATTGAGGGCTGTTGATGATTGATTAATGTTTATTTTTCTTACTTCGCAGCAGATTAAGGCTCTCTACTGCCATAGAGAAGAACATCGCGAAGTAGATATAGCCTTTTGGCACATGGACATCGAGGCTTTCAAGAATCAGCGTGAAGCCCACCAGAATCAGGAACGACAGAGCTAGCATTTTTACCGATGGGTGTCTTTCGACGAATTCGCCAATTGAGCGTGCTGCGAACATCATCACGCCAACCGCAATAACCACGGCGGCCATCATAATAAACAGATGATCGGAAAGACCGACGGCGGTAATGACCGAATCAAGGCTGAAGATGATATCCAGCATCATAATCTGCACGATCGCGCCCAAAAACGAATGAACGTTCGTTTTTAGGCTCTCTTCATCGCCTTCGATAGACTCATGAATTTCCATACTGGCCTTCCAGATAAGGAACAGCCCGCCAAGCAGTAAAATCAGATCGCGAATCGAAATCGCCTGACCGAACAGGGTAAACAGCGGTTGGGTGAGTTTGACTACCCAGGCAATCGAGGCCAGCAGCGCAAGGCGCATGAGCATGGCCCCCATTAACCCCAAACGACGGGCATGCGCACGCTGCGCGGTAGGGAGCTTAGCAACAACCAGAGAGAGAAAAATAATATTATCGATCCCCAGAACGATTTCCAGAATCGTCAGCGTGCCGAGTGCAAGCCAGGCATTGGGGTCGGTGATCCATGCAAATAACATTAGATAAGTCCTGCCAAATAAAACGAAAGCGTTAATCGATATAGTTGAGGTGCGTTGCGACAACCGATGCAAAACCCTCCCCAGAAACGCATTCCAGGCGGTCAGAGGAAGGGTGAAGGCGTGCCGGTCGCGCACAGCGGGGGAAGTATAATCCCGCTGTGCGGCAGGACAAAAAAATTAATCGACCCGCAGCATAAAGTGGCGCGCCAGTAGGGCGGCGGTGAAGTTCTTTTTGAGATAGAAGCCGCGGGGTAGGGTCATGATGGGCTCGCCTTTCGCGCCAATGGCTTCGGTCAGCGCCTTGCTGTTCGCGGCCTTCGGCCTGAGCTGTAGCACTTCGCCGTGGCGGGCGGTAATACGCTCCACCTGACCAAGAACGATGAGATCCATTAGCTCTTCCCAGTCCATCTGTAACTGACGCTCTTCTTCTGCGCTTGGGGTCCACAGCAGCGGCGCGCCCACGCGGCGTTCAGCAAGGGGGATCGACCGTTCACCTTCCACCGGGATCCACAGCACCCGCTTGAGCTTGTGGCGCACGTGGCTATTTTCCCAAGTCACGCCGGAGTTACCGGTCAGCGGCGCGACGCACACGAAGGTGGTCTCCAGCGGGCGACCCTGGGAATCGATAGGAATGGTTTTCAGCTCAACGCCCAGCGCGGCGAAATCCTGTTCGGGCTTACTCCCGGCGCTGGCGCCCAGCCAAATCTCCAGCAGCACGCCAATCCAGCCTTTGTCTCGCTTTAAATCCTTCGGCGCGACGATGCCAGCCATCGCCGCCAGTTCACCCAACGAATAGCCCGCCAGTCGCTGCGCCTGAGCAAGAAGTTCAGCCTGGGTTTTAGGCGATTCGCGAAGTGGAGCAAGGGTGGACATGATGGTGCGCCTTGTGGTGAAAAAATGAACGACAATTTTACCGGGTGTGGATAGAGTTTAACTTTTTCTGGGTAAATATGACAACGTGATGATTATCATGCCTTTTTTTTGATAAAAAACGACGAAAAAATGACGTCGAAAAAGGTTTTCCAAATCTGGTCACTGACAATGAACAGGATCTTACACCATGTTATCCACAGAAAAGTGGGATAACTGGGGAAAAGCCCTACTACTGTTTCAATTTACAGCCTTGACGTGCGACGAAAATCGAATTTTCGCACAAAAGATGCCTAAGATGTTTGCACAATCTGTGGATAAAACCAACGTTGCTCGATCTTTCATCAATTGAAGGATCGCCTATGTGATGATCATCACGTTATGCGCTAATGCATCAGGATTAACTATAATAACATAATGAAAAATATCGTTTTACTGATTGAAGATGACATGCGATTATTCAGAGTACTCTGGGTTTTCCCTGGGTAATTCCGTACTTCTTCACAACTCTATCCACAGAAAAAGTGAATAAAATCGTCGGCAAGCGCGGTTCTCTGTTTATAACTCTGATGATTACTGTGAGTTATTCAAATGTTATTCGTTAGTCGTGGCGTAATAGAGTGGTTTACCGTTTCCAGCGAGTGTGAAACAATCATTCACATTGAAGCTTATTTTGAGGTAGTCCGGTGATTGATGACGATGGCTACCGCCCGAATGTAGGTATTGTAATTTGCAATCGTCAGGGCCAGGTAATGTGGGCCCGACGCTATGGTCAGCACTCCTGGCAATTTCCCCAAGGGGGCATAAACCCCGGTGAGACGGCAGAACAGGCGATGTATCGGGAACTGTTCGAAGAAGTTGGATTAAGCCGCAAGGATGTGCGGATCCTCGCTTCGACCCGAAACTGGTTGCGTTACAAGTTGCCAAAACGTTTGGTGCGTTGGGACACTAAGCCGGTTTGTATCGGCCAGAAACAAAAGTGGTTTCTCTTGCAGTTGATCGGCAATGACGCGGATATCAATATGCAAACCAGCAGCACGCCGGAATTCGACGGCTGGCGCTGGGTGAGTTACTGGTATCCGGTACGTCAGGTCGTCTCGTTTAAACGCGACGTCTACCGCCGGGTGATGAAAGAGTTCGCCAGTGTAGTGATGGCGCTTGCGGAGAGCGCCCCAAAACCGCAAAGCGCGCCTGCTTATCGACGCAAAAGAGGTTAAGCCACGCACATTATGCTCACGCGCTTACGCGAAATTGTTGAGAAGGTCGCGAGTGCGCCTCGTCTGAACGAGGCGCTGGATATTCTGGTCACTGACGTCTGCCACGCGATGGAGACGGAGGTTTGCTCGGTCTATCTCGCCGACAACGATCGACGCTGCTTTTATCTGATGGCGACCCGTGGTCTGAAGAAGCCACGGGGTCGTACCATTACGCTCGCCTTTGATGAAGGCATCGTTGGCCTGGTCGGCCGACTGGCCGAACCCATCAACCTTGCCGACGCGCAAAAACACCCCAGCTATAAATACATTCCCTCAGTAAAAGAAGAGCGCTTCCGCGCGTTTCTTGGCGTGCCGATTATTCAGCGCCGCCAACTGCTTGGCGTACTGGTGGTACAGCAGCGTGAACTGCGTCAGTTCGACGAAAGCGAAGAGTCATTCCTGGTGACGCTCGCCACGCAAATGGCGGCAATCCTCTCTCAATCTCAGCTGACGGCGCTGTTTGGTCAGTATCGTCAGACGCGCATTCGCGCGCTGCCTGCTTCACCGGGCGTGGCGATAGCCGAAGGCTGGATGGACGCTACTCTGCCATTAATGGAGCAGGTTTACGAAGCGTCCTCGCTGGACACTGCGCTTGAGCGCGAGCGCTTAACCGGCGCGCTGGAAGAGGCGGCGAACGAATTCCGTCGCTACAGCAAACGCTATGCCGCCGGAGCGCAAAAAGAGACGGCGGCGATTTTTGACCTCTATTCACACCTGCTCTCTGATGCCAGCCTGCGGCGCGAGCTGTTTGCGGAAGTGGATAAAGGCTCGGTTGCCGAATGGTCGGTGAAGAAAATCATCGAGAAGTTCGCTGAACAGTTTGCCGCGCTGAGCGATGGCTATTTGAAAGAGCGGGCGGGCGATCTGCGCACGCTTGGGCAGCGATTGCTGTTCCATCTTGATGACACCACGCAAGGCGCTAACGGTTGGCCGGAGCGCTTTGTGCTGGTGGCCGACGAGCTTTCTGCGGCGACGCTGGCTGAAGTTCCGCAAGATCGGTTAGCGGGCGTGGTCGTTCGTGACGGCGCCGCCAACTCCCACGCGGCGATCATGGTGCGCGCGCTGGGCATTCCGACGGTAATGGGGGCGGATATTCAGCCCGCGATCCTTCATGGGCGCACGCTGGTGGTCGATGGCTATCGCGGCGAACTGCTGGTCGACCCTGAACCTATCCTGGTGCAGGAATACCAGCGCCTCATCAGCGAAGAAAATGAGCTGAGCCGCCTGGCGGAAGGGGACGTTGAGCGCCCGGCCGAACTGAAAAGCGGCGAGCGGGTGAAAGTGATGCTTAACGCCGGTTTAAGCCCGGAACATGAACAAAAGCTGGGTCGTCGCATTGACGGCATCGGCCTCTACCGTACCGAAATTCCGTTTATGCTGCAAAGCGGCTTCCCATCGGAAGAGGAGCAGGTCGCGCAGTATCAGGGCATGCTGCAGATGTTTAACGACAAACCCGTGACGCTGCGAACGCTCGACGTCGGCGCGGACAAACAGCTGCCGTACATGCCGATTAGCGAAGAGAACCCGTGCCTTGGCTGGCGTGGCATCCGCATAACGCTGGATCAGCCAGAGATCTTCTTGATCCAGGTGCGCGCGATGCTGCGTGCTAACGCGGCAACCGGCAACCTCAGCATCCTGCTGCCGATGATCACCAACCTGGAAGAGGTGGACGAAGCACGCCGCCTGATCGACCGTGCCGGTCGTGAAGTGGAAGAGATGATCGGCTACGCGATTCCAAAACCGCGGATCGGGATCATGCTGGAAGTGCCATCGATGATCTTCATGCTGCCGAATCTGGTAAACCGCGTTGATTTCATTTCGGTGGGCACCAACGATTTGACCCAGTACGTGCTGGCGGTAGACCGGAACAACACGCGCGTCGCCAGCATGTATGACAGCCTGCACCCTGGCATGATTCGGGTGCTGTCGATGATTGTCCAGGAAGCCGATCGCTACGGCATTGATTTACGCCTGTGCGGCGAAATGGCCGGCGACCCGATGTGCGTCACCATTCTGGTGGGCTTGGGTTTCCGTCATTTGTCGATGAACGGCCGCTCGGTGGCGCGCGTGAAGTACCTGCTGCGTAATATCGACCTCGAAGATGCTGAAACCCTGGCGCGGCGCAGTCTCGACGCGCAGATGGCCACCGAAGTGCGCCATCAGGTGGCGGCGTTTATGGAGCGCCGTGGCCTCGGCGGCTTGATTCGCGGCGGCCTGTAGGCCACCCGACGCACATTGCCGGATGGCGCTACGCTTGTCCGGCCTGCATTTTGCACCACCTCGTAGCCCGGCCGAGCGCAGCGACGCCGGGATCTCTCATCGCTCCCCGTTTATACATATCTTTTACATCTTCTGCGCATCATCTCTCATCTCCCCTGTGCTATCATTCGCACCTTTGGAGCGCCAGAAATCTCCGGCGCGCATCTCTACCGCTGTCCACTTTCGGCGGAATAACAAGCATTTGTGGTGACAGATGAATAGTGGTTATCTGCGTTTCCCGGACTTTGATCCGGTAATTTTCTCCATCGGACCGGTTTCCCTGCATTGGTACGGCATGATGTACCTTGTGGGCTTTATCTTTGCCATGTGGCTGGCGACGCGTCGAGCGAACCGCCCAAACAGCGGCTGGACCAAAAACGAAGTTGAAAACCTGCTGTACGCGGGCTTCCTCGGGGTGTTCCTCGGCGGGCGCATCGGCTACGTCATGTTCTACAACCTCGACTCCTTCCTGCATGATCCGCTGTATCTGTTCCGCGTCTGGGACGGTGGGATGTCCTTCCACGGCGGCCTGATTGGCGTGATCGTGGTGATGATTATCTTCGCCAAACGCACCAAGCGTACCTTCTTCCAGGTGTCTGACTTTATTGCGCCGCTGATCCCGTTTGGTCTTGGCTGCGGACGTCTGGGGAACTTTATCAACGGCGAACTGTGGGGCCGCGTCGACCCGAGCTTCCACTACACCATGCTGTTCCCGGGCTCTCGTGCGGAAGACCTGGCGCTGCTGCCGTCTCACCCTGAATGGCAAACGCTGTTTGATACCTACGGCTCGCTGCCGCGTCATGCGTCCCAGCTGTACGAACTGGCGCTGGAAGGCGTGGTGCTGTTCCTGATCCTGAACTTCTTTATCCGTAAACCACGCCCGGCGGGCTCGGTCTCCGGCCTGTTCCTGATTGGTTACGGCCTGTTCCGCATCATCTCTGAATTCTTCCGCCAGCCGGATGCGCAGTTCACCGGTGAATGGGTGCAGTACATCAGCATGGGGCAGATTCTTTCGATTCCGATGGTGCTTGCGGGTATCATTATGATGGTCTGGGCGTTTCGCCGTCCGCAGAAACAGATCTCCTGAGGAAGCATGAAACAGTATCTTGAACTGATGCAGAAGGTGCTCGATGAGGGCACCCAGAAAAATGACCGTACCGGCACCGGCACCGTCTCCATT
This sequence comes from uncultured Kluyvera sp., assembly GCF_902485085.1. Taxonomy (NCBI): domain Bacteria; kingdom Pseudomonadati; phylum Pseudomonadota; class Gammaproteobacteria; order Enterobacterales; family Enterobacteriaceae; genus Kluyvera; species uncultured Kluyvera sp. The sequence continues at coordinate 34,205 of NZ_CABTJS010000076.1, read as the reverse complement.
TTTGGCCACCAGATGCGCTTTAACCTGCAAGAAGGTTTCCCGCTGGTGACCACCAAGCGCTGCCACCTGCGCTCCATCATCCACGAACTGCTGTGGTTCCTGCAGGGCGACACCAACGTCGCCTACCTGCACGAAAACAACGTCAGCATCTGGGATGAATGGGCCGACGAGAACGGCAACCTGGGCCCGGTGTATGGTAAACAATGGCGCGCCTGGCCGACGCCGGATGGCCGCCATATCGACCAGATCACCACCGTGATGAACCAGCTGAAAAATGACCCGGACTCGCGCCGCATCATCGTTTCTGCGTGGAACGTCGGTGAACTGGACAAAATGGCGCTGGCACCATGCCACGCGTTCTTCCAGTTCTACGTGGCTGACGGTAAGCTTTCCTGCCAGCTCTATCAGCGCTCCTGCGACGTGTTCCTTGGCCTGCCGTTCAACATCGCCAGCTATGCGCTGCTGGTACATATGATGGCGCAGCAGTGCGACCTGGAAGTGGGTGATTTTGTCTGGACCGGCGGGGATACCCACCTGTACAGCAACCACATGGAACAGACCGCGCTACAGCTGACTCGCGAACCGCGCGCGCTGCCGAAGCTGGTGATTAAACGCAAGCCGGAGTCTATCTTTGACTACCGCTTTGATGACTTCGAAATCGAAGGCTACGACCCGCACCCGGGTATCAAAGCGCCGGTGGCGATTTAACCTCACGGCAATGAATAACCGGCGCATTTGCGCCGGTTTTTTTATGTGCGTTCGTCAGCATTCCTGATGCTGAAAACGTCGCGTTTTGCGAAGCGCTGTCCACAGTTATCTTCGCGTTGCAGCAAACCGCTATTTTCCCCTGAAGACGACTCGTAAAAACTAAATCCCAGCCTCGTGCCTTATTGAAGCGCGCACCATACTGCCCGCCATGAACAGAGAAAGAGAACGAGGCTACACCCTCATTGAGACCCTGGTTGCGCTGACGCTGGTGCTTATTCTTAGCGCCTCCGGCCTTTACGGCTGGCGAAGCTGGCAACAGTCACAGCGCCTATGGCAAACCGCCAGCGAACTACGCGACTACCTGACAGCAATGCGTAGCGATGCCAACTGGCGTAACCACGATCGTCGATTTCGGGTTAATCGTAGTCCCGTGGCGTGGTGTCTGGTGGCAGATGATACGGTTCTGGACGGCTGTCCTGCGGGAAATCCTGCGGTCTATCGTTCGCAATGGGCCGAAGTTGGGTTAACGAAAATCACGCCGAATCTGGCTTTCTTTGGCCTGCGTAATACGGCATGGGCTGGCAGCATTACGCTGGAAAGTGAGGCGGGAAGCTGGACGATGGTTATCTCGAGCTGGGGACGGGTACGTATGTGTGAGGGGAGAACATGCTGATGCGCGGCTTTTCACTGCTGGAAGTGCTGATTGCGATGGCTATCAGCAGTATTTTATTACTGGGGGCTTCCCGATTTTTGCCCGCATTACAGCGCGGCATATTCCAGCAGATGCGGCAGCAAGCGCTCGAAGACGATCTCTGGCAGAGCGCCTTCACCATAGCCAAGCATTTACAGCGAGCAGGCTACTGTGGTGGCGACGGTTGTTCAGGACAGGCGCTGCAAATCGCGCAACAAGGAGAGTGCGTCATTGCGCGCTGGGATGGTAACAGCAACGGCGTCTGGGAAACTACGCCGGCAGATAATGCCGATACGATAGGTTTTCGCTTGACCTCCGGCGTGCTGGAAACGCTGCGCGGGGTGAATACCTGCAATGATAAAGGCTGGAACAAAATGACCGACCCGAAAACGGCGACCGTTACGGCGTTTCAGGTGACGCGTCATGCGAATGCAGGCTTCTCACCGGAGCTGTTTGTTACGCTGTCTGCGATGGCCACGGGCAACATCGCGGCTAGCGTGCAGTACGGCGTGACGGGATATAACCAGTGAACCGTGAACTCGGCGTTTCGTCACTGGCGATGGTGCTCATGCTGCTGGTCTTAGGAAGCCTGATGCTACAGGGGTTAAATCAGGCGCAGCGCCAACAGACGCAGAAAGTGAGCAACGAAAGTCGCTTAATTCAACGTACTGCGAAGGTTCACTCCGCTCTTCAGTGGGGGAAGGTTCACTCCGCTCTTCAGTGGGGGAAGGTTCAGCGCTGGGCGGCAGAAGCCGGGGCGCAATGCCTGGTTTATGAATCCGACAGCCGGGTCTGCCTGCGGCGTTTTAGCGACGGCACGCTGCTGCTGATAGCAAAAAATGGCGCGCTCAGCCTCTGGCAGTCGGGCTCGTGGGCAGGCGGAAACCTCCATTTTTCACCACATGGCTGGAGTGATTTTTGCCCTTTAAAGGAGGCCTCGTTATGCCAGATACCCTGAAAGCCAGAGGCTTTAGCCTGCCGGAAGTCGTGCTAGCGATGTTTCTGATGGTGAGCGTAGTGACGGCGCTTGGCGGCTATTATCGCGTGCTGGCAACCAGCAGCGTGACGCTTAATCAGTACCGCCAGATGTGGCGCTACGCCTGGTTGCAAACGCAGCAGCAGACGCAAGCGGTTCCCGACGGCTGGACGAGTGAGCGGGGGCAGACATCGTCACAACGTTGTGTCAGCATCAGTGCTACTATTACCACCCCCATGGGCAGGCAGGGGCGTATGTCTCGTCTGCATTGCCCGGTCAGTCAGTAGTCAGGAGCGATTATGTTAAGGGTCTATCATTCCAACCGTCTGGATGTGCTGGAAGCATTGATGGAGTTCATCGTTGAACAGGACCGGCTGGCGGACCCTTTCGAGCCTGAAATGATTCTGGTGCAGAGTACCGGGATGGCGCAGTGGCTGCAGATGACGCTATCACAGCGTTTTGGCATTGCCGCGAATATCGATTTCCCACTGCCTGCCAGTTTTATCTGGGACATGTTTACCCGCGTTCTGCCTGAAATCCCCGCCGAGAGCGCCTTTAACAAGCAGAGCATGAGCTGGAAGCTAATGACCCTGTTGCCGGGCATGCTGGATGACGAGGCCTTTATCCCGCTGCGCCACTATCTCACCGACGATGCCGACAAGCGTAAGCTGTTCCAGCTAGCCTCCCGCGTAGCTGACTTATATGACCAGTATCTGGTCTATCGTCCTGAATGGCTCACGGAGTGGGAAGCTGGAAGATTAGTTGACGGCGTAGGAGAGGCGCAGGCATGGCAAGCGCCGCTGTGGAAAGCGCTGGTGGAGCATACTGCCGCGCTGGGTCAGCCGCTGTGGCATCGCGCCAACTTATATCAGCGCTTTATCGATACGCTGGAAAACTGCGACCAACCGCCTGCGGGGCTGCCGCCGCGGGTCTTTATCTGCGGAATCTCTGCGTTACCGCCGGTCTACCTGCACGCGCTGCAGGCGCTGGGCAAGCACGTCGATATTTACGTGTTGTTCACCAACCCGTGCCGCTACTACTGGGGTGATATTAAAGATCCGGCGTTTCTGGCGCGGCTGATGGCGCGGCAGCGCCGCCACTACCGGGAACAGCGTGAACTGCCGCTGTTCCAGGACGCCAGCCACGCGCCGGGACTGTTTAACGATGACGGCGAGCAGGACGTTGACAACCCGATGCTGGCCTCCTGGGGCAAGCTGGGACGCGACTACATCTACCTGTTGGCGGGGCTTGAACGCTATCAGGAACTGGATGCGTTCGTCGATATCGAACCTGACAATCTGTTGCACAACCTTCAGTACGACGTGCTGGAGCTGAAAAATTCTGCCATCGCCGGGCGCAGCGCGGAAGAGTTCGCCCATAGCGGCGACAAGCGCCCGCTGGCGCGAGATGACCGCAGTCTGACCGTTCACGTTTGCCACAGCCCGCAGCGCGAAGTCGAAGTATTGCACGACCGCCTGCTCGCCATGCTGGAGGCTGACCCGACGCTGACGCCGCGCGACATTATCGTAATGGTGGCGGATATCGACAGCTACAGCCCGTTTATTCAGGCCGTTTTTGGCAGTGCGACCGGTGAACGCTACCTGCCGTACGCTATTTCGGACCGTCGCGCCCGTCAGGCGCACCCGGCAATGCAGGCGTTTATCACTCTGCTATCGTTGCCCGATAGCCGCTTCACCAGCGAAGACGTGCTGGCGCTGCTTGATGTGCCGGTGCTGGCAGCGCGCTTTAACATTGATGAAGCGGGCCTGCTGCACCTTCGCCAATGGGTGAGCGAGTCCGGCGTACGCTGGGGGATGGACGATGACAACGTCCGCGAAATGGACCTGCCCGCCACCGGGCAGCATACCTGGCGCTTTGGTCTTACGCGTATGCTGCTGGGCTACGCGATGGAGAGCGAACAGGGCGAATGGCAGGAAGTGCTACCGTATGATGAGTCCAGTGGCCTGATTGCCGAGCTGGTCGGGTATCTGGCTTCTTTGCTGATGCAGCTAAACCGCTGGCGGCAGGTATTGACGCAGACTCGCTCGCTGGAGGAGTGGCTGCCGGTGTGTCGTGAGATGCTCAACGACTTCTTCTTGCCGGATCAGGACACAGAAGCCGCGCTGACGCTGATAGAGCAGCAGTGGCAGGCAATCATCGCCCAGGGCGTACAGTCGCAGTACGCCGGAGAGGTACCGCTGACGCTGCTGCGCGATGAACTGGCGCAGCGTCTCGATCAGGAACGTATCAGCCAGCGTTTCCTGGCGGGGCCAATCAATATTTGTACTCTGATGCCGATGCGTTCCATTCCGTTCAAAGTGGTGTGCCTGTTGGGCATGAACGACGGAATTTACCCACGTGCGCTGGCACCGCTCGGTTTTGATCTGATGAGCCAGAAGCCGCTGCGCGGCGACCGTAGCCGCCGCGACGACGACCGCTATCTGTTCCTTGAAGCGATGATGTCGGCGGAAAAATCACTCTATATCAGCTACATCGGCCGTTCTATTCAGGATAACAGCGAACGCTACCCGTCGGTGCTGGTACAGGAGCTGCTGGACTACATCGGCCAGAGCCACTGCCTTGAGGGCGACGAAGCGCTCAACTGCGATGAAAGCGAACAGCGCGTGAAGCGCCATATCATGCAGCTGCATCCGCGCATGCCGTTTGATGCCGACAACTACAAAGCCGGTGAACAGCAAAGCTATGCCCAGGAGTGGCTGGCGGCGGCGAGTCAGCAGGGCGAAGCGCATTCCAGCTTTATCCAGCCGCTGGAACCACTGACGTTAACCACACTGCCGCTAGAACAGCTTCAGCGCTTCTGGGCGCACCCGGTGCGCGCCTTTTTCCAGATGCGCCTGCAGGTGAACTTCCGCAATGAAGAGAACGATATCCCGGATACCGAACCGTTCACCCTCGAAGGGTTAACGCGTTATCAGCTTAATCAGCAGTTGCTAAACACCCTGATTGAGCAGAAGGATGCGGGGCAGATGTATCGACGCTATCGCGCGGCCGGTGAACTGCCCTACGGACCGTTTGGTGAAATTGCCTGGGAGGCCCAGCATCAGGAAATGACCGCGCTGGCTAGCCGGGTGATTGAGTATCGCCGCACGGCGCAGAGCATGGAAATTGATCTCGACTGCGACGGGGTGAATATCACCGGCTGGCTGCCTCAGGTTCAGGAAAATGGCCTGCTGCGTTGGCGTCCTTCTTTGCTTAGCGTTTCACAAGGAATGCAACTTTGGCTGGAACACCTTGTCTACTGTGCAAGTGGCGGAACGGGTGACAGCCGTCTGCTGTTGCGTAAAGATGGGGAGTGGTACTTCCCGCCGCTGGCGGCAGATGAAGCGAAAGCGTATTTGTCACAGCTGGTTGCAGGCTATCGTCAGGGAATGTGTCAACCGTTGCTGTTCCTGCCGGAGAGCGGCGGAGCATGGATAAAAGCCTGTTACGATGCCGAAAATGATGCCATCTTAGAAGACGAAGACTCGCAGCAGAAAGCCCGCAGTAAATTTTTACAGGCTTACGAAGGCAACATGGTAGTGAGTGGTGAAGGGGCTGACGTCTGGTATCAGCGCTTATGGCGTACTCTGGAACCTGCGCAATATGAAGCGATTATCGCGCAGACGACGCCGTATCTGCTGCCGGTATTCCGTTTCAACCAGTCATCGTGATTGTATAAAAATTACGCAAGTTAATGGGTTCATTTACTATGCGCAGAAGTCACGGACTGATGATTGGCAGCAGACGAAGCGGTAAGCTGAGGCTGATACTGCCCACAAGAGCATGCTGATTTTTGAAGTATCTGTTAATGGTGAGGTCCGTGAATGCCCCGCAGTATCTGGTTGAGTATTGTTGTTTTCGTCACCGCCTTTTGGGCGACCGTAGGTCAGGCAGACACCGGATGGCAACCGATTCAGGAAACCATCCGCAAAAGCGAAAAAGACACCCGTCAGTATCAAGCGATTACGCTCGACAATAAGATGGTCGTCCTGCTGGTTTCAGACCCGCAGGCGGTGAAATCGCTGTCGGCGCTGGTGGTGCCCGTCGGCTCGCTGGAAGACCCCGACTCCCATCCGGGCCTTGCGCACTTCCTCGAACACATGACGCTGATGGGCTCGAAAAACTACCCGCAGCCTGACAGCCTCGCCGAATTCTTAAAAATGCACGGCGGCAGCCACAATGCCAGTACCGCGCCGTATCGCACCGCGTTCTATCTGGAAGTCGAAAACGATGCCTTGCAGGGGGCGGTCGACCGCCTGGCCGACGCGATTGCCGCGCCGCTGCTGGAAAAAAAATACGCCGACCGCGAGCGTAACGCCGTCAACGCTGAGTTGACCATGGCGCGTACTCGTGACGGTATGCGTATGGCGCAGGTGAGTGCAGAAACCATCAACCCGGCGCACCCCGGCGCACGTTTCTCCGGCGGTAACCTCGAAACGCTGAGCGACAAACCCAATAGCCCGGTGTATGAAGCGCTGCTGGCGTTTCGCAACAAGTACTACTCCGCTAACCTGATGAAGGCGGTGATTTACAGTAACAAACCGCTGCCTGAACTGGCGCAGATTGCCGCCCAAACCTATGGTCGCGTCCCGGATAAATCCATCGAGCGCCCGGAAATTACCGTCCCGGTGGTCACTGACGCACAGAAAGGCATCATCATTCATTACGTTCCCGCGCTGCCGCGTAAGGTGCTGCGCGTTGAGTTCCGTATTGATAACAACTCCGCACAGTTCCGTAGCAAAACCGACGAACTGATTACCTACCTGATTGGTAACCGCACGCCGGGCACCTTATCCGACTGGCTGCAAAAGCAGGGGCTGGTGGAAGGTATTCGCGCGGACTCTGACCCGGTCGTCAACGGCAACAGCGGCGTGCTGGCGATTTCAGCTACCTTAACCGATAAAGGGCTGGCCCACCGCGATGAAGTGGTCTCTGCCATCTTTAGCTATCTCGATACGCTGCGTCAGAAAGGTGTTGATAAAAGCTACTTTGACGAGCTGGCGCACGTGCTGAACCTCGATTTCCGTTACCCGTCCATCACCCGCGATATGGGTTACGTAGAGTGGCTGGCGGATACCATGATTCGCGTGCCGGTAGCGCATACGCTGGACGCGGTGAACATTGCCGACCGCTACGACGCGCAGGCGGTCAAAGATCGTCTGGCGATGATGACGCCGCAAAACGCCCGTATCTGGTATATCAGCCCGAAAGAGCCGCACAACAAAGTGGCCTACTTTGTGGATGCGCCTTACCAGGTTGATAAAATTAGCGCCGATACTTTTGCCAAGTGGCAGAAGGACGCCAGCGGCATTGCGCTGAATCTGCCGCAGCTTAACCCGTACATACCGGACGACTTCACGCTGATTAAAAGCGAGAAAAAGTACACCCATCCGGAGCTGATTGTTGATGAGCAAAACCTGCGTCTGGTCTATATGCCGAGCCGCTACTTTGCCAGCGAACCTAAGGCCGATATCACGCTGATTCTGCGTAACCCCAAAGCGATGGACAGCGCCCGTAATCAGGTGATGTTTGCGCTGAATGATTACCTGGCCGGCATTGCGCTTGATCAGTTAAGTAACCAGGCCGCCGTCGGCGGGATTAGCTTCTCTACCGGTGCGAACAATGGCCTGATGCTTAATGCCAACGGTTACACTCAACGTCTGCCGCAGCTGTTTGATGCACTGCTGCAGGGCTACTTCAGCTACACGCCAACCGAAGAGCAGCTGGAACAAGCGAAATCCTGGTACCTGCAAATGATGGATTCCGCCGATAAAGGCAAAGCGTACGAACAGGCGATTATGCCGGTGCAGATGCTGTCGCAGGTGCCTTATTTCCAGCGTGAAGATCGTAAAGCGCTGCTGCCTTCCATTACGCTCAAAGAGGTGATGGACTACCGCGACCGTCTGAAAACCGGGGCGCGACCGGAGTTTATGGTTATTGGCAACCTGAGCGCCGAGCAGTCCACGACGCTTGCGCGCAACGTTCAGACCCAGCTTGGGGCCAACGGCAGCGAGTGGTGTCGCAACAAAGATGTGCTGGTGGATAAACAGCAAAACGTCATCTTCGAGAAAGCGGGCGCCAGCACCGACTCCGCGCTGGCGGCAGTGTTCGCACCACCAAACGTCGATGAGTTCTCAAGCTCAGCGGCAAGCGCCATGCTGGCGCAAATCGTCCAGCCGTGGTTCTACACACAACTGCGCACCGAAGAGCAGTTAGGCTACGCCGTCTTTGCCTTCTCGATGAACGTGGGTCGTCAGTGGGGCATGGGATTCCTGCTGCAAAGTAACGAAAAACAGCCGTCCTTCCTGTGGGAACGTTTCAAGGCTTTCTTCCCGACCGCAGAACAGAAGCTGCGCGCGATGAAGCCGGAAGAGTTTGCCCAGATCCAACAGGCAGTCATAGCCGACATGCTGCAAGCGCCGCAAACGTTGAGCGATGAAGCCTCGCAGCTGAGCAAAGATTTCGATCGCGGTAATATGGCCTTTGATTCACGTGATAAAGTAGTAGCCCAGATCAAGCTGCTGACGCCGCAAAAGCTGGCCGACTTCTTCCACCAGACGGTCGTTGACCCGCAGGGTATGACGGTGCTGTCTCAGGTCTCCGGAAGCCAGAATGGCAAAACGGACTACGCGCATCCTGAGGGCTGGAAAGTGTGGCAGAGCATTACTGAGCTGCAGCAAACCTTACCTATACGAAGAGAGAACGAATGACCGGAACCGCCGAGTCCCTTGATCCCCTGCGCTTGCCCCTGATTGGTGAGCGCCTGATTGAAGCCTCTGCGGGCACTGGAAAAACCTTCACCATAGCCGCACTCTACCTGCGGCTGTTGCTGGGGCTGGGCGGCGAGGCCGCCTATCCTCGACCCGTTAACGTCGAAGAGCTGCTGGTGGTGACCTTCACCGAAGCCGCCACCGAAGAGCTTCGCGGACGTATTCGTAGCAACATTCACGAGCTGCGCGTCTCCTGCCTGCGTAACGCCACCGACAACCCGCTCTATGCCAGCCTGCTGGCGGAAATTGACGACCTTCAACAGGCCGCCAACGTGCTGCTGCTGGCGGAGCGTCAGATGGACGATGCCGCCGTCTTTACCATTCACGGTTTCTGCCAGCGGATGTTGAGCCTGAACGCCTTTGAGTCCGGCATGCTGTTTGAACAGCAGCTGATTGAAGACGAATCCCAACTGCGTTACCAGGCCTGCGCCGACTTCTGGCGTCGTCACTGCTACCCGCTCAATCGCGAGATTGCACAGGTGATAGTCGAATCGTGGAAAGGGCCGCAAGACCTGCTCAAATCTATCGATCGCTACCTCCATGGCGAAGCGCCGGAGCTCAAGATACCGCTCGGCGAGGCCGAAACGCTGGCGTCGCGACACCAGCAGATCCTCACGCAGATAAACGACATTAAACAGCAATGGCTGGCGAGCGTGGGCGAGCTGGACTCACTGCTGGAAAACTCCGGGATCGACAGACGCAAATTCAACCGCGGCAACCAGGGTAAATGGATCGAAAAGATCAGCGTTTGGGCCCAGGAAGAGACCAAAAACTACCAGTTGCCAGATGCGCTGGAGAAATTCAGCCAGCCATTTCTTGCCGACCGCACCAAAGCGGGCGGTGAAGTGCCGACCCATCCGCTGTTCAGCGCGATTGAACGTCTGCTGGCCTCGCCGCTGACGTTGAACGATCTGGTGATCGCCCAGGCGATGAAAGAGATCCGTGAAGCGGTCGCCCGTGAGAAGCGCCGACGCGGTGAGCTGGGCTTTGACGATATGCTAAGCCGTCTCGATGAAGCGCTGGAAAGCGACAGCGGTGACGCCCTGGCCGCCGCTATTCGCCAGCGTTTTCCGGTGGCGATGATCGATGAATTCCAGGACACCGACCCGCAGCAGTACCGCATTTTCCGCCGCATCTGGCGGCAGCAGCCTGATACCGCGCTGCTGCTTATCGGTGACCCGAAGCAGGCGATTTACGCTTTCCGCGGCGCGGATATCTTTACCTATATGCGCGCGCGCAGCGACGTGGCCGCCCACTACACTCTCGACACCAACTGGCGTTCCGCGCCGGGCATGGTCGAAAGCGTCAACCGCCTGTTCGGGCTGGTTGATAACCCCTTTATGTTCCGCGATATTCCGTTCCTGCCGGTGAAATCAGCGCCTAAAAACGCTTCGCTACGTTTTGAAATTGACGGTGAAAATCAGCCGGCCATGAACCTGTGGCTGATGCCCGGTGAAGGCGTTAGCGCGGGAGATTATCAAGCCTTTATGGCCCAGCAGTGCGCGGCGCAAATTCGCGACTGGCTGACGGCGGGACAACAGGGTACCGCGCTGCTGTGGCGTGGCGATAACGCCCGGCCGGTGCAAGCGTCGGACATTACCGTGCTGGTGCGTAACCGTCAGGAAGCGTCACTGATTCGCGATGCGCTTAACGCGCTGGCGATCCCATCGGTCTACCTCTCCAACCGCGACAGCGTGTTTGAAACCCCGGAAGCGCAAGAGCTGCTGTGGGTGCTTCAGGCCGTGTTAACGCCTGAACGGGAAAACACGCTGCGCAGCGCGCTGGCAACGGCGATGTTTGGCCTGAATGCGCAGGACATTGAACGCCTCAACCAGGATGAGAACGCCTGGGATGCGCTGGTGGAGGAGTTCAGCGACTACCGGCTTATCTGGCAACGGCGCGGCGTGATGCCGATGATTCGCGCCCTGATGAGCGCACGCTCAATGGCGGAAAGCCTGCTGGCAACCCACGGCGGCGAGCGGCGCTTAACCGATATTCTGCACCTGAGCGAACTGCTTCAGGAGGCGGCGACTCAGCTTGAAAGCGAGCATGCGCTGGTGCGCTGGCTCAATCAGCAGGTCGCTGAGCCGGATACCAACGCGTCCAGCCAGCAAATGCGCCTGGAGAGCGATAAGCACCTGGTGCAAATAGTCACTATCCACAAATCGAAAGGGCTGGAGTACCCGCTGGTCTGGCTGCCGTTTATCGCCCGGTTCCGCAAAGAGAAACAGGCGTTTTACCACGACCGTGAATCCTTCAGGGCGGTGCTGGACCTCAACGAAAGCGACGAGAGCCTGGAGCTCGCGGAAGCGGAACGCCTGGCGGAAGACCTGCGTCTGCTGTATGTGGCCTTAACGCGCGCCATCTGGCATTGCAGCCTGGGCATTGCCCCGCTGACGGCACGGCGCAGCGATAAACCGACCGATACCGAATTACACCACAGCGCGCCGGGCAGGCTGCTGCAAAAAGGCGAAGTGCTGGATGCCGCTGGCCTGAACGCCTGCCTCCACGCGCTGCGCGACGAACATATATCCTTAACGCTGGCCACCGCGCCGGACGACGCTCGCTGGCAGGCGACGCAACCCGAGATGCCGGAGCTGGCGGCGCGTCAGGTGTTGCGCCGCGTGGTTGATGACTGGCGGGTCACCAGCTACTCCGGCCTACAGCAGCGCGGACACAGCGTGGCGCAGGACCTGCTGCCGCGTATCGATATTGACGCCTCGGGCATCGCGGACGCTCCAGTTGAGCCGGAGATGACGCCGCACCACTTCCCCCGCGGCGCGTCGCCGGGGACATTCCTGCACAGCCTGTTTGAAGACCTCGACTTCACCCAGCCTATCTCACCCGAGTGGATGCGTGAAAAGCTGCAAAACAACGGCTTTGATGAAGTCTGGGAACCGGTGCTGACCCGCTGGATTACCCAGGTGCTGGCCGCGCCGCTGGGGGATACCGGCGTTGCGCTTAACCAGCTTAGCGCGCGACAAAAGCAGGTGGAGATGGAGTTTTATCTGCCGATTTCCCAGACGCTGGACGCGCGCGCGCTGGACGCCGTGACCCGTCGCTATGATCCGCTGTCGGCGGGCTGTCCGGAGCTCGATTTCCGCCAGGTGCGCGGCATGCTGAAGGGCTTTATCGACCTCGTGTTCCGCCACGACGGACGCTATTACCTGCTGGACTACAAGTCTAACTGGCTCGGCGAGAGCGGTGAGGCCTATACCCAGGAGGCGATGGCGGAGGCAATGCGGTCACACCGCTATGATTTGCAGTATCAGCTCTACAGCCTGGCGCTGCATCGCTATCTAAGTCACCGCATTGCCGACTATGACTATGAACGCCATTTCGGCGGCGTGATTTATCTGTTCCTGCGCGGCGTGGACGGCGAAGCGGGGCAGCAGGGAATATTTGCCACCCGGCCCGACCCCGCGCTGATTATGGCAATGGACGCGCTGTTTGCCGGTGAGGAGAGCAACGTATGACGCTCGAACAACGTTTACTGGAAGCGGCCGAACTGAAGCTGCTGCGCCCGCTCGACGTGCAGTTTGCGCTGATGGTGGCGAAAGATGAGCATCCTGCCGTCATGCTGGCCGCCGCGATGCTGAGCCGCGATACCGGGGAAGGGCACGTCTGTTTGTCGCTCTCCCATCTCAGCCCATCTATGCAGCCGAAAGGCCGCGCTCGCGAGTTCTGGCAGCAGCTGTTTGCCGAAGCGAACGCGCCGCAGGAGTGGGAAACGTTATTGCTAAGCTCAGACGCCGTCAGCGGTGGGGAACGCCCGTCGCCGCTGATCCTGAGCCGTGGCAGACTGTATCTCAACCGCATGTGGCGCAACGAACTCACCGTGGCGCGCTTCTTTAGCGAAAACAACGCGCCATTTGTTGTCGATGAGGCCCAGCTTGCTGCGACGCTCAACGCGCTGTTCCCGGTAAGCGATACGATCGACTGGCAAAAAGTGGCTGCCGCCGTGGCGCTGACTCGCCGTATTTCGGTTATCTCCGGCGGCCCCGGCACCGGGAAAACCACCACCGTTGCGAAACTACTGGCGGCGCTGGTGCAGATGGCGGGGACGGATAAATGCCGTATTCGTCTGGCTGCGCCAACCGGTAAAGCGGCGGCGCGTCTCACTGAATCGCTGGGCGCGGCGCTGCGAAAACTCGATTTAAGCGACGCGCAAAAAGCCATGCTGCCCACCGATGCCAGCACATTGCACCGCCTGCTCGGCGCGCAGCCGGGCAGCCAGAAAATGCGCTACCATGCTGGAAACCCGCTGCATCTGGATGTGCTAGTGGTGGATGAAGCCTCAATGATTGACCTGCCGATGATGGCGCGGCTGATTGACGCCCTGCCGCCGCACGGGCGGGTTATCTTCCTTGGCGACCGCGACCAGCTTGCTTCGGTAGAAGCCGGTGCGGTGCTTGGCGATATCTGTAGCTGGGTGAACGCAGGCTACACCGCAGAGCGCGCGGCACAGTTAAGCCGCCTGGCGGGTGCCACGGTTCCCGCCGGTGACGGTCAAACCGCAGGATCCCTACGCGACAGCCTTTGTCTGCTGCGTACCAGCTACCGTTTTGGTAGCGACTCCGGTATCGGCCAGCTTGCCAGCGCGGTGAACCGGGGGGATAAAAAAGAGATCGACGCCGTATTTGCCCGCGGTTTTAGCGATATTGAACTGAAGCCGCAGCACTCGACGGACGACTACGCCGCGATGCTCGACGACGCGCGAGTGGGCTATGGCCCTTATCTGCAGCTTTTACGTGAACGGGCTGACCCTGAAGTTGTGCTGGCGGCGTTTGGTGAATACCAACTGCTGTGTGCGCTGCGCGAAGGGCCGTGGGGTGTCAGTGGGCTTAATCAGCAGTTTGAGCAGTTGCTTACGCGCCACCGACAGATTGTGCCGCAGCGCCACTCCCGCTGGTATGAAGGCCGCCCGGTGATGATTGCGCGAAACGACAGCGCTTTGGGGCTGTTTAACGGCGATATCGGCGTTGCGCTGGATCGCGGAGAGGGGATGCGCGTTTGGTTCCCTATGCCGGATGGCACGATTAAATCTGTGCAGCCAAGCCGTTTGCCTGAGCACGACACCGCGTGGGCGATGACGGTGCATAAATCACAGGGCTCCGAGTTCACGCACGCCGCGCTGGTGCTGCCGACGCAGATTGTCCCGGTGGTGAGTCGTGAGCTGGTCTATACGGCGATAACCCGCGCAAAAGTGCGGCTGTCGATGTATGCCGATAAAAACCTGCTCGCGCAGGCGATTGCCACGCGCACCGAACGACGCAGCGGCCTGTCGGTGATTTTTGCAGAGATGGAATAGGTTAGCACGGTGCCTCGTGTAGCCCGGGGTCAGCGCAAGCGCTTCGCCCGGGCTACGTAATATATCGCTTACACCAAATCCGTCATCAGCACCTTCGACCGGCGCTGATAGTTATACAGCTGCTTCTTACTCTCCGGCAGCAGCTCCACGTCCACCGGCTTAAACCCGCGCTCCTGGAACCAGTGAATGCTGCGCGTCGTCAGCACGAACAGATGGTTAAGCCCCATCTGCTTCGCCTGGGAGGCAATCCGCTGTAGCAGCACTTCTCCGCGTGAAGAACTTCGGTAATCTGGATGTACCGCCACGCAGGCCATCTCACCAATTTTCTCTTCCGGGAAAGGATAAAGTGCGGCACAGGCGATCGTGGTGTTATCACGCTGAATAATCGTGAATTTATCGATCTCCATCTCCAGCTGTTCGCGGGAGCGGCGCACCAGAATACCCTGCTGCTCCAGCGGTGCGATCAGGTCCAGAATACCGCCAATATCGTTGATGGTTGCCCGGCGAATTTGCTCGGAGCTTTCCATGACAATCTGCGTACCGATACCGTCGCGGGAGAACAGCTCCTGTAACAGCGTGCCGTCTTCCTGATAGCTGATAAGGTGGCAGCGACGTACGCCGCTGCGGCAGGCTTTTACCGCGCCGCGCAGGAAACGCGCGGTGCCGGAAAGGTAGTCGCCTTCTTTTTCCAGCTCTTCAATGCGTGCCTGTGCTTCGTTCGGGAACAGCTCGGAGATAATGTCACCCGCTTCGTTAAACACGCCCTGCGAGGAGCAGAAGCCGATCATCTTCTCGGCCTTCAGCTTAATGGCGAGCTGGGTAGCAATCTCTTCCGAAGTCAGGTTAAAGCTCTCACCGGTAACGGAAACGGCGACCGGGCCCATCAGCACGATAGCGCCGCTGTCGAGCTGGCGGTGAATGGCTTCTTCATCAATACGGCGAATACGCCCGCTATGGCAGTAGTCGATACCGTCGTCGACGCCCAGCGGCTGAGCGATAATAAAGTTACCGCTGACCACGTTGATGTGCGCGCCCTGCAGCGGGGTGTTATTCAGGCTCATCGACAGGCGGGCGGTAATATCCAGCTGCAGCAGGCCCGCGGCTTGCTTCACCAGCTCCAGGGTTTTCGTATCCGTCACGCGAATATGTTTGTGGTAGGTTGGCTCATGGTGATGTTCGGCCAGATTCGCGTCGATTTGCGGGCGCGCGCCATAGACCAGCACCAGACGAATGCCTAGACTGTGCAGCAGGCCAATATCGTTGACGATGCTGGAAAAGTTTTCATGCTCAATGGCTTCGCCGCCAAGCATGATGACAAACGTCTTCCCCCGGTGGGCGTTAATATAGGGGACGGTATGGCGAAACCCCTCTACCAGTTCGGTTCTACGTTCCTTCACCACGGCACAACCCTCAATGCATGATTATTCGTAATTAATGTATTTTTATTCTGTTTTTAGCGGAAACGCAAGCCGCAATTTGCTTAAACATTGGAAAAACTCCGGCCAAATTTCACTGATTCAACGAATGTTTACCCTTTTATAGATGACAGTTTATGCGGCTTTAGTTACAGTTTCCGGTCAATCGTATTATGCGAATTCTTTGATTCATTTTTTTGCCTGGGATGGAGCATGTCGGGAAGTCAGTCTTTGAGCCGTCGTCGCCTGCTACAAGGTGCCGGCGCCATGTGGTTGTTAAGCGTGAGTCAGGTCGGGTTAGCTGCCGTCAGTCAGGTGGTGGCGGTGCGCATATGGCCTGCGTCCAGCTACACGCGCGTGACGGTGGAGTCCAGCCGTGAGCTCAAGTATCGACAGTTTGCGTTGAGCAATCCTGATCGCCTGGTGGTTGACCTCGAGGGGGTGAACCTGAACTCGGTGCTGAAAGGCATGGGCGCGCAGATCCGCAGCGACGACCCTTTCATTAAATCTGCGCGCGTAGGGCAGTTCGATCCGCAAACGGTGCGTATGGTGTTTGAGCTGAAGCAGGACGTGAAGCCGCAGCTGTTTGCCCTTGCACCGGTGGCAGAGTTTAAAGAACGTCTGGTGATGGATCTCTATCCTGCCAGCAGTAAAGAGCAGCAGGACCCGCTGCTGGCGCTGCTGGAAGACTACAACAAAGGCGACCTGGAAAAGCAGGTACCGCCGTCGCAAAGCGGCCCGCAGCCTGGCAAAGCCGGGCGCGACCGTCCAATTGTTATCATGCTTGACCCCGGCCACGGCGGCGAAGACTCCGGCGCGGTGGGTAAATACAAAACGCGGGAGAAAGACGTGGTGCTGCAAATTGCCCGTCGCCTGCGCGCGCTGATTGAAAAAGAAGGCAACATGAAAGCCTACATGACGCGCAACGAAGATATCTTTATTCCGCTGAAGGTGCGCGTGGCGAAAGCCCAGAAGCAGCGTGCCGACCTGTTTGTCTCTATTCATGCGGATGCGTTTACCAGCCGCCAGCCGAGCGGCTCATCGGTGTTTGCCCTGTCGACCAAAGGGGCCACCAGTACCGCGGCAAAATACCTTGCTCAAACCCAGAACGCCTCGGACTTAATCGGTGGTGTGAGCAAGAGCGGCGACCGCTACGTCGACCATACCATGTTCGATATGGTGCAGTCGCTGACCATCGCTGACAGCCTGAAGTTTGGTAAAGCGGTGTTGAAAAAGCTGGGGCAGGTGAACGACCTGCATAAAAACCAAGTGGAGCAGGCCGGATTTGCGGTGCTGAAAGCACCGGATATTCCGTCGATCCTCGTCGAAACGGCGTTTATCAGTAACGTTGAAGAGGAGCGCAAGCTCAAGACTGCGACTTTCCAGCAGGAAGTGGCTGAATCTATTCTCGCCGGGATCAAAGCCTACTTTGCCGACGGCGCGACGCTGGCGCGGCGCGGGTAATCGGCGATGTCACGGCTGAAAAGCGCCCACGGCGGCAACACGCGCGAAGCGGCGGCGCTGATGGGCCTGACCGCCGACCAACTGCTGGACTTCAGTGCGAACATCAATCCGCTGGGCATGCCCGAAAGCCTGAAGCAGGCTATTGTTGCCCAGCTCTCCTGCGCGGAGCGTTACCCGGACGTTGACTACCAGCAGCTGCATCAGGCGCTGGCGGCGCATCACGGCGTGCCTGCGGCGTGGTGCCTGGCGGGTAACGGTGAAACTGAGTCGATTTTCACTCTCGTCCACGGCCTGAAGCCTAAGCGGGCGATGGTGGTGGCCCCGGGCTTTGCCGAATATCGCCGGGCGCTGGAAACCATCGATTGCGAGATTGCAACCTTTGCACTTCGCGAAGCGGACGGCTGGCAGCTCACCTCCCGCCTGCTTGATGCGCTAACCCCTGAACTGGACTGCCTGTTTCTCTGCACGCCAAACAACCCGACCGGGCTGCTACCGGAACGTGCGCTGCTGCTGGCGGTTGCCGAACGCTGCAACACGCTGAATATTCAGCTTATCCTCGACGAAGCCTTTCTCGATTTTATTCCTGGTGAACAGGGGTTTATTCCGCTGCTCGCGCAAAACCCACATATCTGGGTGCTGCGCTCGCTAACCAAGTTTTACGCTATTCCCGGTTTGCGTCTGGGGTATTTGCTCAACGGCGATGCGCAGGCGGTGGCGCGGCTGCGAAGGCATCAGATGCCGTGGTCTATCAACGCTTTTGCGGCGTTGGCCGGGGAAATCGTGCTGAACGACCATGAGTATCAGCAGCGCACATGGCGATGGCTTGATGAGGAAGGGACACGGTTTTATCGCGCGCTGGAGAATATGCCGGGGTTGAAGATCTATCCGGGCAGGGCTAACTATCTGTTTCTGCGCTGTGAACGCGCGGAGGTTGAGTTGCAATATGCGCTGCTGCAACGGCGGATTTTAATCCGCAGCTGTGCCAATTATCCGGGGCTGGACGAGCGCTATTTCCGCGTGGCGATTCGCGGCGCGGCGGAAAATCAGCAGTTGCTGGACGCGCTGCATCAGGTGCTGGGCTGAACCCCGCCGGCCACCGCTTTTAGCAGGTGCTGCTGCGGCCAGCGTTCGGAGAGCCCGCATTGCGCCAGCGACCATTTCACATACTCCACATCATGACGACGCCGGTCGAGCATCAGCCCGACCACGCTGCCGCTGTGCGCGACGTTCAGACCGTATAACCCACAGCTTTCAACCAGCGTCAGCAGCGTGTCAAAGCCCGGCTTTGGCAGCAGCGTCTGGCTGGCGACGGCGCTGAGCGTCGCGGCTTCTCCCAGCAGGCTAGCGCTGTTGCTTTCGCAGGCCGTCTGTAGGTTTTCCCATGCTTGCGCCAGCGTGCTGGCGTGAGTCCTGAGCGCGGCTTCGCGGGGCTGGCGATGGTAGTCGGCGGTTCGCAGAACGCGCGGGCTTTCCAGCACCAGCAGATCAAACTCAGGTGCGGGCGCACAGGCAATCTGCGTGCGGGCATGAAGGTGGTCGAACAGCGTTAGCGAGCGGAACAGGGTGCTGTCCGTTGGCTCAAGGGAGACACAAAGCGCGGCGAGTTCAGATTCACTCAGTGAATGCCCCAAATGCATTGCGGTGGCGAGCGCCGTGGCGGCAAGGTCGGCGGTGCTGCTTGCCATCCCTTTGGCGATCGGTAGCGTCGAGTCCACTTCAATGCGCAGCGTCTTGCTCATCGCTAGGGGATAATCCCAGTGAGCCAGTAGCGTATCCACCATGCGGCGCGTAAGCTGGCGCTCATCAAGGCGCGGCGTTCCCCGACGGACTTCCACCGTGCTGTACCAGTCTATTGGGCAGGAGACCAGCTTTTCACTGCCAAGAATCCAGCCCTGAATCAGCTCTCCGCAGGAGCCTGGACAGCGCGCAACGCTCATGATTTCCCTTGCCTTGTGTTTCAAAATATCACTACCGTAAATAAATATACCGGTATTGTCACAGCGCAACGAAATCATTTTACCGGGGCGCTAGAGTAACCTGCTTTTATTTTATGTCGGCCATCGTGTCGGCATAAATCTGCAATCAACAGGTTTGGCATCGATAATATGCCAGGGAAGGAGGTGTAAATCCTCCGCAGCCCCCGCTGCTGTAATGCTGACGACCCCGTATTGACCACTGATCGACCGATCGGGAAGGCCGGGTGAGGATGACGCTGAGCCAGAAGACCTGCCTGTTGGTTTATTTCAACAGCTTCGGTGGGAAGCGGGTTGCTTTGAGTCGCACAGTCTCCGGACTGGGCGCACGCACGGCTATACCCAAGTTCCACCCTGAATAGGGTCAGGGTATGGCAGCCAGACAGCATGCATTCGTTCTCGCCGGCACCGGTAGCGGCTGTGGTAAAACCACGGTAACGCTCGGCCTGCTGACGCTGCTTCAGCAGCGCGGCCTGCGGGTGCAGCCCTATAAAGTGGGGCCGGACTACCTCGATACCGGCTGGCATACCGCGCTGTGCGGCGTTGCCTCCCGCAACCTCGATGCATTCATGCTACCCACCGCCATCCTCAATGCGCTGTTCAGCGAACATATGCAGCAGGCCGATATCGCCGTCATTGAAGGCGTGATGGGCCTCTATGACGGCTACGGCACCGACCCTAACTATTGCAGCAGCGCCGCGATGGCCAAACAGCTAGGCTGCCCGGTGATTTTGCTGGTCGACGGTAAAGCGGTATCCACCTCCATTGCCGCCACGGTAATGGGCTTTCAGCACTTCGACCCGAGCCTCAATATCGCGGGCGTTATCGTTAACCGCGTCAACAGCGAGAGCCATTTCCAGCTACTGAAAAGCGCCATTGAACGCTACTGCGCGCTGCCGGTGCTGGGCTACGTGCCGCGCGCGGAAGGCGTGGCGCTGCCCGAACGCCATCTGGGGCTGGTGACCGCCAGTGAATCCGCGATTGATAAGCAACCGTGGCAGGATTTTGCGGCAACGCTTTCGCGCACGCTGGATATCGGCAGGTTACTTGAACTCACTGAACTTCATGCGCTGCCCGCCGGTCAGTGGCCGCAGGAGCCGCTTTGCGGAGACGGGTTGACCCTGGCACTCGCCGACGATGAAGCCTTCAACTTCTACTACCCGGACAATCTGGCACTGCTGGTGCGCGCTGGCGTGAAGATTGTGCGTTTTAGCCCGCTGCATGACGAGGCGCTCCCCGACTGCCAGATGATCTGGCTCGGCGGTGGCTATCCGGAACTGCACGCCCGTGCTCTCGCAGATAACCAGTCAATGCTGACGCAGCTACGCGCGGCGCACGAGCGCGGCGTGGCGATTTACGCCGAATGCGGCGGCCTGATGTACCTTGGCACCACGCTGGAAGATAAGAACGGTGATACCTACGCGATGGCCGATATTCTGCCCGGCCACAGCAAAATGGGATCCCGGCTGACCCGCTTTGGCTACTGCGAAGCGCAGGCGCAGCAGCCAACGTTGCTCGCTGCCCCCGGCGAAGTGCTGCGCGGCCACGAATTCCACTACTCCGATTTTACCGCCCAGCTCCCCGCAGTGATGGCGTGTCGTAAAACCCGCGACGGCGCGGTGCTCCAGCAGTGGACCGGTGGCTGGCAGCGCGGGAATACCTTTGCCAGCTACCTGCACCTCCACTTTGCTCAGAACCCGTCGATGCTGAACCACTGGTTTGCCGCCGCAAGGAGCGCCCAATGACGCTGCTGGCCTGGTGCCTGGCCTGGGTGCTTGATTTCATCATCGGCGACCCGCACAGCTGGCCGCATCCGGTGCGCTGGATAGGCAACCTGATTAACGCCGTGCAGCGCGCGGTGCGCAGAGTGTGCCATTCCGACCTTGCGCTGCGTATTGGCGGCGGGGTGATGTTGCTGGCGGTCGTGGGGCTGACTTACGCCGTTGCCTGGGGCGTGTTGCACCTCGCCGCGAGCGTACACCCGTGGCTAGGTTTTGGCGTTGAAGTGTGGATGATTTTCACGGTGCTGGCCGGGCGCTGCCTGGCGCAGTCGGCGCAGGCGGTCGAACGTCCGCTGCGGGCAGGCGACCTTGCCGAAAGCCGTATCAAGCTATCGTGGATTGTCGGGCGCGATACCTCACAGCTACAGCCGGAACAGATCAACCGTGCGGTGGTAGAGACGGTGGCGGAAAACACCGTTGACGGCATTATCGCGCCGCTCTTCTTTCTGTTGCTCGGCGGTGCGCCGCTGGCGATGGCCTACAAAGCGGTGAACACCCTCGACTCGATGGTGGGCTACAAGCACGAAAAATACCGGGCAATTGGCATGGTCAGCGCACGTCTCGACGACGTGGCGAACTTCATTCCCGCTCGTCTGAGCTGGCTGCTGATTGGCCTTGCCGCCTTTATCTGCCGCGATAACGGCGCGCGCGCGCTGCATATTGGCTGGCGCGATCGTAAAAACCACAGCAGCCCCAACTGCGCCTGGTCTGAAGCGACCGTCGCCGGGGCGCTGGGCATCCGTCTTGGCGGCCCTAACGACTATTTTGGCGAGCGGGTGAACAAGCCGTGGATTGGCGACGAGCATCGCCCCATTGCCATTGATGATATTTCCCGAACGATTCGACTGATGTGGGTAGCGTCAACGCTGGCCCTGCTGCTGTTTATGGCGGTCAGGTTCTGGCTTATCGGCGCGGCCTGAGGAGCACTGCATGAACTATATCCAGCAACCGCAAGCGATTGAGAGCAAAAGCTTCGAGATTATCAGCGAGATTATCGCGCAAACGCGCCCGGAGTATCGCTTCGCAAGTCCCTTGCACGAAGCGATTATCAAACGGGTGATCCACACCACCGCCGACTTCGAGTGGCTGGATATTTTGTGGTTCTCGCCGGATGCATTAACCCGCCTGTGCGACGCGCTGAGCCGCCCGTGCACGCTCTACACCGACACCACCATGGCACTTTCCGGCATCAACAAAAACCTGCTGGCCACCTTCGGCGGCGAGTGCCGCTGCTACATCAGCGACCCGCGCGTCGTGCGCGAGGCCAAAGCGCAGGGCATTACCCGCTCGATGGCGGCGGTGGACATTGCCGCCAAAGAAGAGGGCGACAAAGTGTTCGTCTTCGGCAATGCGCCAACCGCGCTATTCCGCCTGATGGAGCATAAAGCGCTGGAGGTCGGCGGGGTGATTGGCGTGCCGGTCGGGTTCGTCGGCGCGGCAGAATCCAAAGAGGCGCTGAGTAAAAGCAGCCTGCCGGGCATTGCCGCGCTGGGGCGTAAAGGCGGCAGCAATGTCGCTGCGGCGATCGTCAACGCCATTCTCTACCATCTGCAGGGGGCGCGATGAGCGAACCCGCCTTCGACGCTCCGGTGTGGCATAACGGCAAAGCGCTGCGCAAAGGCTACACCACCGGCTCCTGCGCCACGGCGGCGGCGAAAGTCGCCGCGCTGATGGTGATGCGCCAGCACCTGATTCACCAGGTCTCGATTGTCACGCCGTCGGGCGTGACGCTAAACCTGAATGTCGAATCCCCGCACGTCGAAGGCCAGCAGGGTATTGCCGCCATCCGCAAAGACGGTGGCGATGATATCGACGCCACCCACGGGATGCTGATTTTTGCTCGCGTCACCGTCAATGACAGCGGCGAGATTACCCTGCGCGGCGGCGAAGGTGTTGGCACCGTTACCCGCAAAGGCATCGGGTTGCCCATCGGCAGCGCGGCGATTAATCGTACCCCGCGACACACCATTGAAACCGCCGTTCGTGAAGCCATCGGCCCGGCGCGCGGCGCAGAGGTGGAGATTTTTGCCCCAGAGGGCGAAGAGCGAGCGAAGAAAACCTATAACGCGCGGCTGGGCATTCTGGGCGGCATTTCGATTATTGGCACCACCGGCATCGTGACGCCGATGTCGGAAGAGAGCTGGAAACGATCGCTGGCGTTGGAACTGGAGATGAAACGTGCCGCCGGGTTGGAGCGCGTGGTGCTGGTACCGGGCAACCACGGAGAGCGCTTCGTACGCGAGCAGATGGGCATTGACTCGCAGGTGGTGGTCACCATGAGCAACTTCGTCGGCTACATGATTGAAGAGTCAGTGCGCCTTGGCTTTCGCCAGATTGTGCTGATTGGCCACCCCGGCAAGCTAGTCAAAATCGCCGCCGGGATTTTCCACACCCACAGCCATATCGCCGACGGGCGCATGGAGACGCTGGTAGCCCATCTGGCTCTGCTCGGCGCGCCGCTTGAACTGCTCACTCTGGTGAGCGAGTGCGACACCACCGAAGCGGCAATGGAACATATTGACGCTTACGGCTTCCAGAAAATCTACAACCACCTGGCCGAGCGCATCTGCCAGCGCGTGCTGGAGCGGCTGCGCTTCACGCAAAATCCGCCCATCTGCGATGCCATCATGTTCGCCTTTGATAACCAGATCCTCGGCAGCAACCGCTCGGTCAACGAGATCGTCAAGGACATGCAATGTTAACCGTTGTCGGAATGGGCCCGGCGGGCGTACAGCTGATGACGCCGCTGGCCGTGGAGGCGGTGAAACAAGCCAATGCGCTGGTTGGCGGCGTGCGCCATCTGGCGCAGTTTCCGGAGTTTGGCGGTGAACGCTGCCCGCTGGGCGCCAATATTCCCCAGGTGCTGGCGTGGATTGAGGCGCGACAGGCGCAAAACGTGGTGGTGCTGGCCTCCGGCGACCCGCTGTTTTACGGCATCGGCACGCGGCTTATCGCCCATTTTGGCCGTGAAAACGTGCGGGTGATCCCCGGCGTCAGCGCCGTGCAATACCTGTGCGCGCAGGCGGGCATTGATATGAACGACATGTGGCTGACCAGTAGCCACGGGCGCGAGGTGGATTTCGACATGCTGGCGAGCCACCGCAAGGTGGCGATGGTCACCGACAAACGCTGCGGCCCGAAAGCCATCGCCGCCGAACTGGTGGCGCGCGGTAAGGGACACCGCTGGATGGTGATTGGCGAAAACCTGGCGCAGGACAACGAACGCATCCACTGGCTGCCGGTTAGCGCCGTGGAGAGCGACTATGAGATGAACACGGTGGTGATCCTCGATGAAAGATGAGCTGTTTTTACGCGGCGAAAAAGTGCCGATGACCAAAGAGGCGGTGCGCGCGCTGGCGCTGTCGAAGCTGGAGCTGCATCGGGCCAGCCACCTGATTGATATCGGGGCCGGAACCGGTAGCGTCTCCATTGAGGCGGCGCTGCAAAACCCGACGCTTGCCGTTACCGCCGTTGAGCGCAACCCGGCGGCGCTACGCCTGCTGGCGGAAAACTGCCAGCGCTTTGCCTGCGGCAATATCAACGTGGTCGCGGCCGAAGCGCCTGACGTTAGCGTTGAGCCCGCCGACGCCATCTTTATGGGCGGCAGCGGCGGCCATCTGCGGGCGCTGATTGACTGGTCGTTGCACCATCTTCGCCCCGGCGGACGGCTGGTGATGACCTTTATTTTGCAGGAGAACCTGCATGAGGCGCTGGAGCATCTGCGCCAGACCAACGTCACGACGCTGGACTGCCAGCAATTGAGCGTTTCCGCAATGACCGCGCTCGGCAGCGGCCACTACTTCAAACCGAATAATCCCGTTTTTGTTATCGCCTGCCAGAAGGAAGAACATCATGGCTGAAGCCTTTGACCCCCGCAGCGTCTGGTTTGTGGGCGCCGGTCCCGGCGACCGCGAGCTTATCACCCTGAAAGGCTACCGCCTGCTGCAACAGGCGCAGGTGGTGATTTACGCCGGTTCGCTGATTAACCCCGAACTGCTGAGTTACTGTCCGGCGGAAGCCGAGTGCCACGACAGCGCCGAGCTGCATCTTGAGCAAATCCTCGACCTGATGGAAGCGGGCGTAAAGGCTGGAAAAACGGTGGTGCGCCTGCAAACCGGCGATGTGTCGCTGTACGGCTCGGTGCGCGAGCAGGGCGAAGAACTGACCCGTCGCGGCATTGACTGGCAGGTGGTGCCGGGCGTCAGCGCGTTTCTCGGCGCGGCGGCGGAGCTGGGCGTCGAGTACACGGTACCGGAAGTCTCGCAAAGCCTCATCATCACTCGCCTGGAAGGGCGTACGCCGGTGCCAGAGCGCGAACAGCTGGAATCCTTTGCCCAGCATCGCACCTCAATGGCGATTTACCTCTCCGTACAGCGGATCAACAAAGTCGCCGAGCGGCTGATTGACGGCGGCTACCCGGCGACCACGCCGGTGGCGGTGATTTACAAAGCCACCTGGCCCGAGAGCCAGACCGTACGCGGCACGCTTTTGGATATCGCCGATAAAGTGCGCGACGCCGATATCCGTAAAACGGCGCTGATCCTGGTCGGAGATTTTCTCGGTGAGGAATACCACTACTCGCGCCTTTACGCCGCAGATTTTAGCCATGAATACCGCAAAGCCTGAGCGCATTGCGCTGTTCTGCCTGACCCCCGGTGGCGTGGCGTTGGCAAAACGGCTTAGCGCCGCACTGCCGATGACCTGCTATACCCGCGAAGGGCTGGTGGAGCCGGGATTTCTGCCGTTTGACGGTGGCTTTTCTGCCAGCGTCGGCCAGGCATTTCATCGCGATACGGCGCTGATTTTTATCGGTGCAACCGGGATTGCGGTGCGCACGCTCGCACCGCTGCTGGTGGATAAATTCCACGACCCGGCGGTGGTGGTGATAGATGAACGCGGCCAGCACGTGATCAGCCTGCTCTCCGGGCATATCGGCGGGGCGAACAACCTCGCCCGGCATCTGGCGGGCATTCTCGGCGTTGACCCGGTTATCACTACCGCCACAGACGTTAACGACGTGGCGGCGCTCGATACGCTGGCCTGTCAGCTCAACGCGCGGATGTACGACTTCCGCTCGGCGGTGAAAACCGTCAATCAGATGCTGGTCAGCCAGCAGCGGGTGGGGCTGTGGTGGGATGAATCGCTAACGGATGAAGTCAGCCGCTGTGACCGACGCGGATTTATCACCGTAACCGACCTGAACGCGCTCCCGCCACTGGACGCGCTGGTGTGTATCACCCTGCGCGATACGCTGCCGGAGCTGCCATTGCCGCACTGGAAGCTGGTGCCACGGCGCATTGTGGCAGGCATCGGTTGTCGCCGCGGAACGCCCTGCGCGCTGATAAGCGAACGGCTCCACCGTCAGTTTGCCGCGCATCACCTCGACCCGCTGGCGCTGAAAGCCATCGGCAGCATCGTGGTGAAGCAGGATGAACTGGGGCTGATTCAACTCGCCAGCAACCTCGATGTGCCGTTTGAAATTTTTAGCGTGGCCGCTCTGTGCGAGCACGAACACCGTTTTCCCTCCTCGCTGTTTGTGAAGCAAACGGTCGGGGTGGGCAGCGTTTCTGGTCCGTCGGCGTGGCGGATGAGCAACGGAAATCTATTAGGCGAGACCCTGCGTGAACAGGGCGTCACCATCACTTTGGGAGTCACTGACAGATGTTAAGCGTAATTGGAATCGGCCCTGGCTCGCAGGCCATGATGACCATGGAAGCCGTCGAGGCGCTGCAGGCGGCGGAAATCGTCGTCGGCTACAAAACCTATACCCACCTGGTGAAGGCCTTTACCGGCGATAAGCAGGTGATCAAAACCGGGATGTGCAAAGAGATTGAACGCTGTCAGGCGGCGATTGAGATGGCGCAGGCGGGGCACAACGTGGCGCTGATTAGCAGCGGCGACGCGGGCATTTACGGCATGGCGGGGCTGGTACTGGAGCTGGTTAGCAAACAGAAGCTGGACGTGGAAGTGCGCCTGATCCCGGGCATGACCGCCAGCATTGCTGCGGCCTCGCTGCTGGGCGCGCCGCTGATGCACGACTTCTGCCATATCAGCCTGAGCGACCTGCTCACCCCGTGGCCGGTGATTGAAAAACGTATTGTCGCCGCCGGGGAAGCCGACTTCGTTATCTGCTTCTACAACCCGCGCAGCCGGGGCCGCGAAGGGCATCTGGCGCGCGCCTTTGAACTGCTTTCCGCCGTTAAAAGCGCCGATACGCCGGTGGGCGTAGTGAAATCAGCGGGGCGTAAAAAGCAGGAAAAATGGCTCACTACGCTCGGCGCGATGGATTTTGAACCGGTGGACATGACGAGCCTGGTCATCGTCGGCAACAAAACCACCTATGTGCAGGATGGCCTGATGATCACGCCTAGAGGCTACGTGCTGTGAGTTTCGGTGACGTGCTGGTGGTGGGCGGCACCAGCGATGCGCGTGCGCTTTGCCTACAGCTTGATGCCGCGCAGGTGCACTACACCGTATCGGTGGCGACGCCCACCGGCGAAGCGCTGGCGGGCGATATTCAGGGGCAGGTGCGCTGCGGTCGTCTGGAGCGGGAAGCGATGGTCGCCTGGCTTCGTGAACACAACACGCGCTGGGTGATTGATGCGTCGCACCCGTATGCCGAAGCGGTCAGCCGCAACGTGCTGGATGCCTGTGCACAAGCGGGTGTCCTGCTGAGCCGCTACCAGCGCCCGGACCAACTGGATGAACTGACGCACCCGCTGCTGCACTACGTCACCGGCATTGATGAAGCCTGTGAACGGATCAAACCGTTAGGCCAGCGCGTGCTGCTGACCACCGGCAGCAAAGATCTGGCGCTGTGGCGCGCCGGGCTGCCGGAAAAAACGCTGCTGGCCCGCGTGCTGCCGGTGCCGAACGTGGTGCAGCAGTGCGCCGACCTCGGCTTTGGCGTGGGCGAGGTTTTTGCCCTCTGCGCGCCGTTCAGCGCGGAATTTAACGCCGCGTTTTACCGTCACTGCCGCGCCGACGTGGTGGTGACTAAAGCCTCCGGCGCGGAAGGCGGCTATCAGGAGAAGGTTCAGCCCTGCCTGGATGCCGGACTTCCCTGCATCGTGATTACCCGCCCGGCACCGCTGGTGTCCGGCGACGAACTACTGGAAAGTCAGTCCGCCTTTGCCGAGCGCTTAGCGCGCTGGTTGGCCGACGACAAAAGGAATCAAGCATGAAAAAAGCCCTATTGGTGGTGAGCTTCGGTACCAGCTACCACGATACCTGCGAGAAGAATATTGTCGCCTGTGAACGCGAACTGGCAGCCAGCTGCCCCGATCGTGACCTGTTCCGCGCCTTTACCTCGGGCATGATTATCCGCAAGCTGAAAGCCCGCGACGGCATTGATACCGATACGCCGCTTGAGGCGCTGCAAAAGCTTGCTGACCTCGGCTATGACGATGTGGCGGTTCAGTCGCTGCACATCATCAACGGTGACGAGTACGAGAAAATTGCCCGCGAAGTGCAGAGCCTGCGCCCGCTGTTCAAACGCCTGACCCTCGGCACGCCGCTGCTGAGCGGCCACGATGACTACGTGCGTCTGATGGAGGCGCTCACTCAACAAATGCCCGCGCTGAACGCCAACGAAAAGGTAGTGTTTATGGGCCACGGCGCGAGCCACCACGCCTTTGCCGCCTACGCCTGCCTCGACCATATGATGACCGCCCAGCGCTTCCCGGCGCGGGTCGGCGCGGTGGAGAGCTACCCGGAGGTGGAGGTGCTGATTGAGAGCATGAGCAAAGAGGGCGTCAGCGCCGTACACCTGATGCCGTTGATGCTGGTGGCGGGCGACCACGCCATCAACGATATGGCCTCCGACGAAGACGACTCGTGGAAGACGCTGTTTAACGCGGCGGGCATTCCGGCCACGCCGTGGCTGTGCGGGCTGGGCGAAAATCCGGTGGTGCGCGCCATGTTTGTTGCGCATTTACAGCAGTCTCTGGAGGCAGCATGAGCGGCAAACTGTATGCCCTGAGCACCGGGCCGGGCGCGTCTGACCTGATTACCGTTCGTGCGGCGCGCATTCTGGGATCGCTGGATATTCTTTACGCCCCGGCAGGGCGCAAAGGCGGCGACAGCCTGGCGCTCTCTATCGTGCGCGAATACCTCGGCGAACAGACCGAAGTACGCTGCTGCCACTTCCCGATGAGCGCCGACAGCGCCGAAAAAGAGGCCGTCTGGGATGACGTTTCGGCGGCGCTGGTGCGCGAAGTGGAAGCCGGGAAAAACGTCGGCTTTATCACCCTCGGCGATGCGATGCTGTTCAGCACCTGGGTCTTTTTACTCCAGCGCATCGGCAGCCCTGAGTGGCTGGAGATTGTGCCCGGCGTGACCTCGTTCGCCGCCATTGCCGCGCGCAGCAAAACGCCGCTGGCGATGGAGCAGCAGTCGCTGGCGGTGGTCGCCTGCACCGCGCCGGAAGACGAGATTGAACGCGCGCTGGCGCAGCACGACAGCCTGGTGCTGATGAAAGTCTATGGTCGTTTTCCGCGCATCAAAGCGCTGCTGGCAAAGGCAGGACTGCTGGATAACGCGCTGTTGATGGCCGAGGCGACGCTGCCAGGTGAGCAGTGCTGGCGGCATTTAGGCGATGTCGATGATGGCCTGCCATTACCTTATTTTTCGACCATTTTGGTCAATAAACAGTGGGAGCAAGGAAAATGAAACTGGAACAACAGCTGAAGCGGTTATCGCTCAGTGGATTAGCGGCGGCGATACTGCTGCTGGTGGTACCGCAAGAGGCCTTTGCGATGCACATCATGGAAGGCTTCCTGCCGCCGATGTGGGCGCTGGCCTGGTGGGTGCTGTTTCTGCCGTGCCTGTGGTACGGGCTGGTTCGCCTGCGCCGCATCGTGCAGGAAGACAGTAACCAGAAGGTGCTGCTGGCGCTGTGCGGGGCGTTTATCTTCGTACTCTCGGCGCTGAAGATCCCGTCCGTCACCGGGAGCTGCTCGCACCCGACCGGCGTGGGGCTGGCGGTTATCCTGTTTGGACCGGGCGTAGTGGCTATTCTCGGCGCTATCGTGCTGCTGTTCCAGGCGCTGCTGCTGGCTCACGGTGGCCTGACGACGCTTGGCGCTAACGGCATGTCGATGGCGGTAATTGGGCCAATCGTCGGCTATCTGGTGTGGAAGATGGCCTGTAAGGCCGGGTTCCGCCGCGATGTATCGGTGTTCCTGTGCGCCATGCTGGCGGACCTGGCGACCTACTTTGTCACCTCTCTCCAGTTGGGCGTGGCCTTCCCGGATCCGCAGGCGGGCTTTGTGGGATCGAGCCTGAAATTTATGGGGATCTTCTGCCTGACTCAGGTTCCTATCGCCATTGCCGAAGGCTTGCTGACGGTGATGATCTACGACCAGTTAACCAAGCGACAGCTGATCGCCACTGAGGGGCGCTAAGATGAAAAAGACATTAATCCTGCTGGCGATGGTGATTGCGCTGGTTATCCTGCCGTTTTTTATCAACCATGGCGGCGAATACGGTGGTTCTGACGATCAGGCTGAAGGCGTAATTACCGCCGTTGATCCAGGCTACAAACCCTGGTTCCAGCCGCTCTATGAACCGGCAAGCGGTGAAATTGAAAGCCTGCTGTTTACCCTGCAGGGCTCCCTCGGCGCGGCGGTGATTTTCTACATTCTCGGCTACTACAAGGGCCGCCAGCGCCATGATGACCGGGCTTGATAGGCTGAGTTACCAAAGCCGCTGGTTTCACGTGCAGCCAGAGAGAAAGTTTCTGCTCTGGCTGCTGATGATGGCGCTGGCCTTTAGCCTGCCGCCGCTCGGGCAGGCGCTGTTGATGGCGCTGACGGCGGGTTTTACCTGCTGGCTGCTGCGTATCTCTCTATGGCGCTGGCTTCGCTGGATGGCGCTGCCGCTGGGCTTTCTGCTGGTAGGCGTGGTGACGATTGTTTTTAGCTTCAGCCGCGACCCGCACGCGCTGCTGGTGAGCGTGCCGCTGGGTTCGTTCTCGCTCGGCGTCACCGCCGCCGGGCTTGCGACCGCCAACGCGACCTTCTGGCGCAGCCTGGCCGCATTATCCGCGACCTTTTGGCTGGTGTTGAATCTGCCGTTCCCGCAGCTTATCGTGCTGCTCAAACGCGGACGGGTGCCGCGCCTGTTGATCGAACAGATCCTGCTGACCTGGCGCTTTATCTTTATCCTGCTGGACGAGGCGATGGCGATCCACCGGGCGCAGACGCTGCGCTTTGGTTATCGCAACGTCCGTCTGGGCTACCGCTCGCTGGCAATGTTGGTCAGCCTGCTGTTTACGCGCGTTTTACTCCGCTATCAGCAGATGAGTACCGTACTGGATATCAAACTGTATCAGGGTGATTTTCACCTCTAAGGAACGCCATGCTGGCTACCACTGACCTTTGGTTTCGCTACCAGCAGGAACCGACGCTTAAAGGGCTGACGCTGGACTTCTCGCGCCAGGCCGTCACCGGCCTCGTTGGGGCGAACGGCTGCGGAAAATCGACGCTGTTTATGAACCTCAGCGGGCTGCTGCGCCCTCAGCATGGCGCGGTGCTGTGGCAGGGCAAACCGCTGGACTACAGTAAGCGCGGGCTGCTGGCGCTGCGCCAGCAGGTGGCGACCGTATTCCAGGACCCGGACCAGCAGATTTTCTACACCGATATTGATAGCGATATCGCCTTTAGTCTGCGTAATCTGGGCGTTCCGGAAGCGGAAATTGCCCGCCGGGTAGACGACGCGCTGACGCTGGTTGATGCCCAGCACTTCCGTCAGCAGCCGATTCAGTGTCTCAGCCACGGGCAGAAAAAGCGGGTGGCGATTGCCGGTGCGCTGGTATTACAGGCGCGCTACCTGCTGCTGGATGAACCGACCGCCGGGCTGGACCCGTCCGGGCGTGCGCAGATGATCGATATCATCAAACGCATCGTGGCGCAGGGAAATCATGTGGTGATTTCCAGCCACGATATTGATTTAATTTATGAAGTTAGCGACGCGGTATACGTGCTGCGCCACGGCGAAGTGCTGGCTGAGGGCGAGCCGGGCGAGGTGTTTGCCCGTACCGAGCTGATTGAACAAGCGGGGCTGAGCCAGCCGTGGCTGGTGAAGCTGCATGCGGAGCTGGGGCTGCCGCTGTGTAAAACTGAGACCGAGTTTTTCCGTCAGATGCGTGAACGAGGAAATCGATGACCCAGGCCATAATGCTGCAAGGCACCGCCTCTGATGTTGGCAAAAGTATGCTGGTGGCGGGGCTGTGCCGCATTTTCTATCAGGATGGCCTGCGCACCGCGCCATTTAAATCGCAGAATATGGCGCTCAATTCCGGCATTACGCCGGACGGCAAAGAGATGGGCCGCGCGCAGATTTTCCAGGCCGAAGCGGCGGGCATTGCGCCGGATGTGCGGATGAACCCGATTCTGCTTAAGCCAACCAGCGACCGCAAAGCGCAGATAGTGCTGATGGGTGAGGTGGCAACCAGCATGGATGCCGTCAGCTATCACGACTACAAGCCTCGTCTGCGCGAGCAGATCATGGCGGTCTACCAGAGCCTGGCGAGCGAGTTTGACGTGCTGGTGCTGGAAGGGGCGGGCAGCCCGGCGGAGATTAACCTGCGCGACCGCGATATCGTCAATATGGGCATGGCCGAGATGGCACAGTGTCCGGTGATTCTGGTGGCCGATATCGATCGCGGAGGCGTGTTTGCCGCTATCTACGGCACTCTAGCGCTGCTGCACGAGCATGAGCGGGCGCGGGTGAAAGGGGTGATTATCAATAAGTTTCGCGGCGACGTGGCGTTGCTGCACTCTGGTATTGAACAGATTGAAGCGCTGACTCATGTGCCGGTGCTGGGCGTGATGCCGTGGCTGGAAGTTGACCTGGAAGATGAAGACGGCGTGGCGCTGCAAAAGGGCAAATACCGCCACGCGGGGGCTTACGAGATTGACGTGGCGGTGGTGCAGCTGCCGCATATCTCTAACTTTACCGACTTCAACGCGCTGGCGGCGCAGCCGGATGTGCGAGTGCGCTATATCCGTCATGCGGAAGATTTGTCCGGCGCTGACCTGATTATCCTGCCCGGCAGTAAAAATACGCTGGGCGACTTGCTGTGGTTGCAGGATAGCGGGCTGGCGCACGGGATTTTACTGGCGCAGCGTCAGGGCGTGCCGGTGCTGGGTATCTGCGGCGGCTATCAGATGTTGGGTGATACGCTCATCGATGACGTGGAGTCGGGGCTGGGCACGCTGCCCGGTTTAGGGCTGCTGAACGTGGTGACGCGCTTTGCGCCGACGAAAACCACCACGCAGGCCACCGCGACGCTCGGCGATGCGCTACCGGGCTGGTTGGCGCCGGTCTCTGGTCTGCCGCTGCGCGGCTATGAAATTCATATGGGTGAAACCACGCCGTCAGACGACGGTCGTGCGCTGATGCAGCTGTGTAAAAACGGCCAGTACAGCGCGGATGGCGCGGTCAGTGAGGACGGGCTGGTTTTGGGCACCTATCTTCACGGCCTGTTTGATAGCGATGAATTTACCCGTACGCTGGTCAACGGCCTGCGTGAGCGTAAAGGGCTGGCAGCGCTGGACGGTGATTTTCACTATGCGCGCTATAAGACGCAGCAGTTTGATATTCTGGCGGGGTCAATGCGCCAGCATATTGATATCGAAAAGATTTATACGATTATGCGCGAGCATCAAGAAGCGTAGTTTACGGGTATGCGCCATTCGAAAGGGTGGCGTAGATTGGCAGCGAGAGCTGAACAACAGGCAAAAAAAAACACCCACACGGGTGTCATTTTAATTGGTTGCGGGGGCCGGATTTGAACCGACGACCTTCGGGTTATGAGCCCGACGAGCTACCAGGCTGCTCCACCCCGCGTCCGTCTTTACTCTTCATCGAGTAAACTTGCATCAGATTTTAATTGGTTGCGGGGGCCGGATTTGAACCGACGACCTTCGGGTTATGAGCCCGACGAGCTACCAGGCTGCTCCACCCCGCGTCCGTCATTACTCTTCCATCGAGCAACGTTACTGCTTCTGATTTTAATTGGTTGCGGGGGCCAGATTTGAACTGACGACCTTCGGGTTATGAGCCCGACGAGCTACCAGGCTGCTCCACCCCGCGTCCGTGGATGCGCACTAT
>NZ_CABTJS010000075.1:0-2261 GCF_902485085.1 uncultured Kluyvera sp. | reverse complement strand
CAGGGCAATCGCGCAGAAGCCTGGTTTGAAATCCGCTACAGATCTAACGATCCTGACCAGGCAGCGAAGATCCGCTCTGGTATCGCGAAACGCCGTTTTATGGAGTCTCAGGTGTTTGGACTGTATGACGACCCGCAGGAGGTGAGCGCGGCGGAAGCAAAAAATATCTTCCGGATGCTGCAAAATCACCGGCAAAAAATCATGGAGTACGAAACTGAATTCGGCCATGCACCGGATACTGACGCCCCTGGAAATGACCGCATTGCAGCGGCAAATCACGACTACACCACGATTATCGATCTGGCGTAAAATGTGTCGGAACAGGAAGTCAGCGATCTGACGGCGATGAGCTGATTGCCAGCAATACTTCTCTGGCACCAGGTTATTATTTAAATTGAGTATAAATGGGAGGATGCTGGTCGACTACTGAATAGTAGTGGTGCCAGAAACATGTTTCTATCATTCTGATATTCATTAATCTGATTAAAATTAAAAAAATAAGCGCCCTAAATTATAATTAACCACTGGTATTGACATTGCCTGGAAACAGGCTGGATAGTGGTGTCTGTTATTACGTTTTTGATTTTTATTTATGTCATTAACTAATATTTAAAAGCTAATTATCTGTGAAGTGAATTACAGCAATGCAGGTAATTATAAAAATATATTTTCGTTATCTGTCGGTACTTTTTATCCGGAGGATTTATGGAAGACCTCTCTTTCAAAAAAAACTATCAGTTTCTTTTATTGCTATGCTGCTGGCCGCATCATCGGTGCAGGCAAAAAAGATACTGGAACCGCAGGTAGGGCCGTGGGTACAATTCACAGGGAAAGGCTATCAGTTCTGCGATACCATGCTTAAAGAATTAAATCGGTTTGACTACTCACAGGTTACCGGCAGCATGGATACCTGCGCTACAGAACTCGTCATACCCCACTTCAAACAACTGAAAGAGCCACCATGGCAAAAACTGGACCCTGAACAGTATCGGCCGCTGTTACGCAGGATATTTTCGGAAGAATTTGAACCACCCCATATCAGGTTGTTTGAGAAAGGATTTTATCAGTTGGAAGAGCGTAGAACTGTGCTGACCCGGGAGGAAGAAGAAAAAATAGAGCAGAGGATAGATAAATTCATTACTGATGGTAGATATCTGCGGGTATGGCGAATGCCATTTCCATCGTGGCTGGAAGAAAGTGCCCGGAATCAGAACATGCCAGTCACGCCTCTGATTTTTATTCAGACAGCTCAGTTCACGGGTAAAGGCTATGCGGACTTTATTGCCAGCTTATGTAAAGGTATTCCGTTATCCCCGTTAAAGATAAGCTCTGGCGCGCTTTATCTGGTGAATGAATCGCTGGATGGCCCCGATCCGCGGACGATGATTTATATACCACAGGACAAGTACAGCAATCCTGTTTTAACGATATTTTCGGGAACGCTCAGGCATATAATTAGGTCGAATAATAAAATATATATGTACAGAGGAATACCTCACTTTGCATCAGTGCGGGGCCCCACATTTGTCAGTAGTGGTAAAAGAGAATGGCTGAATGAAAATTATTGTCAAATTAATTGAGAAAATATCTTAAAAGGAATAAATCATGTCGCTTAATTGGAACTCTTTAACTAATTTTTCAGATAAACTTTACATGTTTATCTGCAGGATGGAATCCGACAGTGAATATAAACGCTGTCATTTGCAGACTGTGGATGGTAACCCAACTATTGGTGCAGGATTTGATTTAGTTGCAGGTGGGGATCTTGTAAGAGATGCCGTTCTGAAAGGAATGGGTTTTCATTTAGCCACTGGTAATATTAACCATCCGCAGAATACTGAAACTGGTTACGCGGATAGGCTAAAAAGGTTAATGGAAGCCCACGTCACCGACGTCAGTCAGTACAACCAAATACTTCTGGAGCGCCGTAATAATACCGACCCGGCTTATGCGGCACTGGTCCCGGTTGGCGACAGGCGTACGACGTTCAGTTTTCATAATGATGCTGAAGTCCGAGAGGTATTTGATAATCTGTGGGAAGATGTTTATAGGGCGCGTGTTATAAACCGGCTACCCGCAGGCAGTGGGGACAATACTGCGCTGACCGAGTCAAAAGAAATAATCGTGCTGGCGAGCCTGGGTTGGAACAATGCAGGCCTGATTGGCCCTTCTTTACGAGAGGCCATCCGGCAGGGCAATCGCGCAGAAGCCTGGTTTGAAATCCGCTACAGATCTAACGATCCTGACCAGGCAGCGAAGAT
>NZ_CABTJS010000074.1:0-47440 GCF_902485085.1 uncultured Kluyvera sp. | reverse complement strand
GTGAACACTCAGCTTTCCCACAACGTACGGACCGTGAAAACCCCCATATCGTGGTAAGCCATAAAGTTACTTTCCCATAGCGACCAGAACTCACGGGCGTCGACATGAGAGATATCGCCACAACGGGAAAGCCACGTGTATTGTTGCGTCCAGCTCACATCGACATCTTTTTCAAGCTCAGGCCACGGATGCCCTGCATAGTGAAAATCGGTGACGTAATCGAGCTGCCAGTCTTCTCCGGCAGGGATGAGGCGTATTTCGACCGGATGCCAGCCGCCCTTTTCTGGTGAGTATTCAGGGTCACGGAAGTTAATGGTTAATCCGGTGATGGGGTGACGATGAGGCGGTTTTTGCGCGAGGATATCCAGAAGCAGTTGGGTAAACGACCGGGAGAGAGGCAGCACATAGCCGCCCTGCAATATTACGGGTGATGACATAGTGAATTTCCTGATTTTTGGTTAACAGAACACAGAAAAAGCGGGGTTAGTCCTGGCTGAGCGTAGCAAGCTGCGTTAGACGATGCTGCCAGTCGGAATAGCAGCGGTGCATAAAGAGTCTGCTGCTGTCCGCTTCGATAAGGCAGATATCCGGACTTCTGAGCACAGCAGCAAGAAAACCTGCGTTATTGGTGCTGCCCTGACCAAACAGTGGGCGAAATACACGGGATGGAAAGCTGTCTGGCTGCTGTTCCAGAATGGCGTGAATCGCATCAAGCGCTATCCATTCACGGGAGAACAGGCCCCCTTCGCCATTGGCGGTTAAGCGTAGGGCAAGACTCCCGGTTTCACCCTCTTTACCCAGCTCATACGTCAGCAGTCCCTTGCTGTGGGGGCTGATTTTCTCGGCTTCACCCCTGTAGAACACGGTATAGCTTTCGGTGACGGCGGCTTCGGTAGCGACTTTTTTCTTACTCATGGTTCAGCGCCTCAATCAGGTTCTGGAGTTGAGTGATAACTGTCGTGTCCGGGAACACCAGATAGATACCCTGTCCGTTATCGCAGACGATACCGAGCAGGAGATACCAGCCATCATCAAGTGCGGTGACGTATTCCGGGTTAGCCAGTGCCACTGCCAGCAGCGGGTCTTCGGGGAGTGTGTCATCGTGGTTGAGATGCCAGAGCAGGGTTCCCGTTTCGTTCCAGAAGGCGGTAAACAGGTCGATATCATCGACAGGGCCAAGGATTTCATTGCTGAGGGCCACCAGTGCGGAGGCGGGCAGGTTGAGAAGGGGAAGACTGGTGGGAGTCGTGAGTTTAAACATGATTATCTCCATAAGTAATTGATTCATATTGATAATATGTTTTCAAATGACTTTTAGTTACATTTTTTTTACGTTGTTTGCTTTTTATGGATTATGCCCTTAAATTTAGTTCTAACCTGGCATTAAATCCCGTTTTTTTTAGATTTTTAGCGTTTTATAAAGAAATTAGCATGTGCTGTTTTAACTGAAAATGAGAGAAGGCTTGCGCACAATTGCTATTGATTTTCTTACTTATTTTCTCAATCACAAAACGCCTTAAATAGTTCAAAAAACAATCAACACCCCATAATCGATATTATTTATGGGGAGAAACGACGTTTAAGCCTGAAAGTGGGGGAGTGGCACTTTCAGGAGATTAAGGAGGCAAACAGGCCTCTTTAACGCGTGTTTTTCTCACCAAAATGTCAGAACCGGTGATTTGCACTTCAGTATTTCTGCCAATACTATTCGCTCCATGTGCTGGCCAGCATCTAACTCAATACCCTTAATCTGTATTAATTGAGCGAGATGTATGCATTATGAAACCCGATAGTTCTTTAAACCAAATAACGCAGACAATGAAACGGAATGATGTTGATTCTGTGGATAGTCGCTTTTTTGAGTCAGCGCAAAACATGAAAACCAGCGTTGACGTTGAAGATTGCTGCGTTGAAGTGATGGTTCGACATCACAGCCCAAAGAATCAAAGAGAGGCATTCACTAAAGCTTTTTTTGATGAGTGTAAAATCCGTGCAGTACAAACTGGCCGGACTATCGAAGCCAGCGATACAAAATGTACCGGGCTTAAGGCTATATTCCACTCATCAGGACGCATTAAGTTTATTGTCCGCAAAAGTATTCGCGGAAAGAATGTTTACGTTGCAGTAGGAAGTTACCCTGAATTTTCCATTAATAACGCAAGGGAACATGCCTTTAAAATAATTCAGGAGCTTAAGGCTTCCGTTGAGACTTATGGTGAGCGTTTTCTTACGCACAGCAAAATAACGTTTAATGAACTTGTGGAACAGTATGTGAAATGCGTACTTAACACGGGCGTTAAGCGTTCAGCTAACACCGACCTTTCTAAGATCCGTAAATACCTGCGCCCTCTTCTCGGTGACAAAAAGCTGGCAGGTATGACGGAGGCAGATGTTCTGAGCTATCTGCACGATCTCGATCTTAAGCCTGCCACACGCAACCGCCACCTGGCGCTCATTAAAGCGGTCTTTACCTGGGCTATACGCATGGGATACACCAGCCGCTCTCCGGCGCTTTATATCAAAGCGCTGCCTGAAGTGACGTCAGATCGCCGCGCCATGGATGACTCCCAGCTTCAGCGCTGGATGGAAGTCTGTGAGTGCTGGCGTAATGGTAAACCCGATCATGAAGCCCTTGCTCTGCTCATGTTCCTTGCCCTGACGGGGCTGCGTCTGGGGGAAACCCGTCACCTTCGTCTTGAAGATGTGGACTGGAGCCGCAAGGTTATCACCCTTCGCCATACCAAAAACGGCAAACTCCGCCGTGTACCGGTATGTGATAAGGCTTTCGTTCTTCTGACAGAACAGCGTCAGCATCTGGGTGATGAAGGCTGGGTATTTCCGGGCAAGGGGACCGACAATCCGGTTTCTGAGCCGCGTCGCCTGCAAAAACGGCTTTGTGAGGCTGCGGGTATTCCACCGTTCACCATCCATGAGATGCGCCATACCTTTGCGACAAAACTCATTGAGAGCGGGGCCGACATTCACACCGTCAAAGACTTACTGGGTCACAGCACTATCAAAGTAACCGAAATATATTTGCATTCGAGCCCTGCGCGTTATCACGAAGCCGTTAATCGGGCGATGAACAGTTTTCCGGCATAAGCAGAATTTTATTCAGGCTGGAGCATTCTGCGTTCTCCTGCCTGTATCCCCCCTTTTAAAGGACCAGATAAATGAACAAAACAACAACGCTGTCCCCTTTGACTACAATGGCCCCGGCTCTTTTTACCTGCCTGAAACTGAACGCATTTCTCGCCCGCCGTGCGTTACATCTGGCTAATGCACAAAAAAGTCTTAACAAAGCGGCTGCTATCAATATTGGGGCTGATGACATTGCTGAAAATGGATGCCGTGATGGTCTGCCAGATGATTTTGTGAATACGTCAACAGGACTTTTTTATGACAATGGCAAGAAACTGACACAGTTCAGTTCGACGCCCATTGTTCCTGTTAACAGGCGTTACTCTGATTGTAAAACGCGCAATATGGGCATTGAGTTGATGACAATCAACCATGCCGGAGAGTTCGTCTGCGCTGAGATCTCATTGAGTGATGTGACGGTAAATCCCGATAATGTGATTGCATATCTTGCAGGCAAGGGCTTTGGTATTTCCTCGACGATAAGGGCTAAAGATCTACTGGCGTATTTTTTACAGGCCTGTATGAAGAAATCGCTGGCGTTGCCCACTTATCTTGTCGCAGATGCGATGGGGTTTGTACCAGGCAAAAAAGCATTTTTACATGGCGCAATGCCCATTGCGCAAAGTGTTAGCGGGTTTGATTATCTGGTTCCTGGTGTGCGTGTACCGACAGGACTCGTTGAATCCGGTAAGCTGAATGACTGGAAGTCTCTAGTGGAGACGTATGCTCATGGATGGCCGCAGGTTTTTGCATTGTGTGCATCCTTTGCTTCTATGCTGGTGAAATTGTACAAAATGGATGTCGCGCTGTTTCACTTTTATGGCGGGTCAACGACCGGAAAGACCATTCTTCTTCAGTTAGCCATGTCGGTTCATGGTCATGGCGGTGAGCCGGGAAGTGCATCGGGTGTTAACATTCTCCGCTGGAATACAACGGCGAATGCGCTGGAGAAAAGTCTGAGTTTATTCTCCGGGCTGTTAGCCTGTATTGACGAACTGGGAGCGTACAAACAGAAAGACTTCGCCTCACTCCTGTACAACATTACCGCCGGACAGGGCAAAAGCCGGATGGACAAGAACCTGGACGTACGGGAGGCTTATACATGGGAAATGTTTATTCTTTCATCAGGTGAAATGTCTATCCCCGAAAAGCTTGCCACACAGAAAGAGCAGATTCAGGGCGGGCAGGAGCATCGCGCCATCAGTATTAATATTTTGCCTGAAGATGCCCGTAAAAAGGGCGAATCAGCGGAAGAGGTTCGTTGTCGTGCTGAGGGCCTGAAAAATGGTCTGGGTGATATTTATGGCGTAGCGGGTAAGGCGTTTATCGCTAACTTGTTGACGATGGACGACGATGAGGGTGAACCGCTGTCCTGGCATGAAATGTGTGAATTTGTCCGGGATGCAACAAATGACTGCTTCAGCATTCTGGTCAGCGACCTGCAAGAAGAAGGCTATTCCCTCAGTGATATTCAGAAGCGTGCCTTAAAACGTTTTGCCTTATGCTGGTTCGCCGGGTTGATGGCAAGAGAATGGGGTATCGCTCCGTTCAGTGAGGAGGATATCTCGGAGGCGATAATGAGTGCTGCTCGTCGCTGGCTGGATGATAAGCCAAACCAGTACAGCCCGCTGAAGCAGGTGCTGACTGCCATTCAGTTAGATCTCATCAAAACCAGAACAGCCCATTTTATGCCATTGCTTGATGAAGATGCGTATACCCCGTCAAACCACTGGGGATTCATTGATAAGAATGATGACATGATGATTTTCGTTCCTGTTTTTGAAGACTGGTGTATCCAAAAAGGCCTCAAGCCTGTTGATGTGGCAAAGGCGCTGGCACAAAAAAATTATCTCAAACCAGAAAGTCAGGGTCACTACAAGAAGCGCCCTCAGAAGGGAATTAAACAACCCTTTTATTTGATAACGAGTGTATTTCTTGGCTGTAACATTGCGACCGATTTTTAATTTCATCAGTGACATGTCAGGCAGAGGATCTCCTCTGCCTTTTTTTATATCAATGAAGGTAACTGAGCACTGATCCGCTCGGCAAGTAACTGACTGGTATTCTGCAAACGCTGTGGGTGAAGATGCGCATACCGTTGGGAAGAATGACTGCTGCGATGCCCCAGTTGGGCCTGAACGTCATACAGTGTTCCGCCGTAGGAAACAATCAGGGCGGCAACTGAATGACGACAGGTATGAATACACACTTCTTTATCGAAAATACCCGCCCTAAGAACGATACGCTGAAAAGCCTTAACCGGGTTATTCAGCGGCATTCCCTGCTTTTTGCCGATAAACAACCACGGATTTCCCCGCTGCGTTGGCAGCGCTCTGATAACGTCCATAGCCAGTGAATTAAGGTGAACAATGCGACCATAACCATTCTTGGTTTCCGGAAGCCATAATGTACGTTTTACCGGGTCAACATGCTCCCACTTTGCCAGACGCAGTTCATCGCGGCGAAGCCCTGTCAGTAGCAGCAGCTTGACATAGCGGGCAGCAACGGAGTTGGTATCCTTATCAGCAGAGAGAAAAATACGACGAATTTCATCCTCGGTGAAATAGCGCTGTCGGGCGTTATTTTCCCTCAGTAACTGTACAACCCGTGCCGGGTGAGCCGATGTGATGCTTTGCCTTCCGGCCCATGTAAAGACAGCTTTAATCAGTACGATGATGCGGTTACAGGTTGCAGCAGAAAGAGAAGTGCATAACGTCTGCTGAAGGCGAAGAATACTGGCAGGGGTGATATCACTGAGTAACGTGTGACCTATAGCGGGGCGGATATAATCTCTGTAGCGCTGAACATCCTTCCCCCAGCTACGTTTGGCAGACATAGCCCATTGTAGATAATGCTGACTAAAGAGTTCATCAAACGTCATCTCCTTACGCTTGTTTTCACGTTCCTGCTTTGGGTCAGTGCCGGTGGCAAGAGAGCGTTTATGTTCCATGGCAACGCGGCGGGCAAAGGTGACATCCACCTCAGGCCAGTGACCAATAGCTATAGCGCGTTTTCTCCCATGATAGAGATAGCGGAGCAAAAACTTTTTACGACCTTCTCCTTTGCTTACCAGACATTTGAGACCAGAAATCTCGGTATCACTGTACTCAGCATCGGTGCTGCGTGACTCAGGTGGATTAGGGGGAAGGCATTTGATGAGCTGATTAGTAAAACGAAAGCGTGTCAGGCTGCACATATTAGCTCCTTGATTGGCGTAAAGAACGTCAGGGTTGAGCCATCCCTGGTACGGCAGTGTTTATGACAGAGTGGATTTACTGTTGTGGCGAAGGGTATGCAGGTGCCACAGAAGAGGAATAAAGACGTGAAAAGCAGACGATACAGGCTTTACGGTCCTGATCTGGTCTGAAGGGTAAAGATGCCGTGGGAAGGTACTCAAAGAAATAATATGTGTCTGAGTCAGTTCGTATTACATCTCACTGGAATGGTTTTATTTTGACGGGGGAAACGGGGAAGTGTCATGATCATATGACTTAAAAGGAAAATAGACTTTTATTCTAGTGGGCGGAAAGGTGGGTTTCCCCGAACAACAGGTGGGAAATGTATGTGATCAGATTGCCCCCGAGTGCAGAAGGGGAGTCCCCCACTGTTTTCCCCGTATCAGAAACCCTTAAAGACCAGTAGATTAAGGCTAAATACCGATTCCCCCATTTCCCCCGCGTTTTTGAATCATTATGAACAACCAGAGAGAAGAGAAACCGTAACTGACCGTAGAGAGACCGTAGCCGGGGGCAAGATATAGACACATTAGAGGGTATAGATGTTTTTAAAAGCAAAGAACAACTAAGAAAACGACGAAGAATCCAGCAAACAAATAACGTTCTGTA
Source organism: uncultured Kluyvera sp. (assembly GCF_902485085.1). NCBI lineage: Bacteria > Pseudomonadati > Pseudomonadota > Gammaproteobacteria > Enterobacterales > Enterobacteriaceae > Kluyvera > uncultured Kluyvera sp. The sequence goes on along the minus strand of NZ_CABTJS010000074.1, from coordinate 40,454 downwards.
ACTACCAGAAATCTACCGTAGCCAGAAACGAAAAAAGCCTCGCTTTTCAGCAAGGCCTTATGAATAGTGGTGCCCGGACTCGGAATCGAACCAAGGACACGGGGATTTTCAATCCCCTGCTCTACCGACTGAGCTATCCGGGCAACGGGGCGCATTAAACCGTAATCGCCTCGACTCGTCAACGAAATTTATAAAATTTGCGGCGAGTTGCACAATCTATCACCACTTTGCCCGTTTTGCACGCCAGGTCAGGCAAAAAACGCCGCCCAGGCCGCAGAAATCGGCATCGCCAGCAGCAGCGCAGGCAGCATATTCACCACTGCAAACATCTTAATTCCGCAGATGCGCAGGCCCGTTGCCAGCAGCAGCAGACCGCCGACGGCGGTGAAATCGGCCATCATGGCGGGGGTGGTCAGCGGCAGAATCAGGAATGCGCAGAACGCCAGCGAGAGCTGGATGATAAGCATCGGCACGCTGATGGCGCAGACCGCAAAACCGAGCGAACAGGCAAAGATCATCGCGGTGAAGAAATCGAGGAACGACTTGGCGATAAGAATGGTCGGGTCGCCGGTCATGCCTTCATGCATTGACCCAAAAATCCCCGTTCCGCTGGCGCAGAACAGCACGATAATCGCCACGAAGCTTTGAATAAAGTTCTCATGCTGGCTGCTTTTGCCCGGCTTGAGCATCCGCTTTTGTATGCTAGAAACGGCTTTATTGATGCCTTTTTCCAGAAAGCAAAACTCGCCAATCAGCGCACCAACCAGCGTCGCGAGCACCATCACCGGCATATTGGCGCATTTGATAACGAGCAGCAGGCCAATCCCCAACGAGGCAAGACCAAAAATCGAGGTCATTGAAACACGAATGCGCTCGGGTAAACGCTGGCTGAGCAGCGCGCCGATCAAACCACCGACCAGCACCGCGCCGGCATTAATAAATGGGCCTATTACCACGTTAACTCCTGTTACTTATCGATAAGTCCTGCATTATTATGGACTGATTAATCGGTTCAGTGCTTGTTTCTCCGTGGTATTAGTGCATAAAAATTTCGTCTTGCACCCCCTGGCTAATGGTGCCATGATTGCGCGAATTTTCTCCTTTTCTGAATCGGGGCCGCCTGCAATGACATCTTTGCCATTACATCGCCAATGCCACTTCGCCTGCTCGCGACGGTCTGCCCCTTCCTCATTGCCCACCATGCGGTGAAGCCAACGCACGCTCACTGCAGGACAACAGTAAGATTAGACCATGTCTGCTTTTACTGATGTCTGGCGGTCGGAGCTGTAACCCAGTTGCACCCAGACGCTTTATGGGGCAAAGCCAGCGGCTTTGTCCGGGGCTTTTACTCTCCCTGAGTGGGTCGTTGCGCTTATGAAATCAATGCACATTGCTGCCAGTCGCGAACTGGTTTCCCGTCTCTCAACCCATCGTCGCGTGGTGGCGCTGGACGGCACCGACTTTACCGATGTGGCAGCAGTCGTCATTACGGTGGCGGACAGCCACAGCGGCATCCTGGCATTACTCAAACGGACCGGCTTTAACCTGCCGGTCTTCGTGCTGACGGCGGACGCTATCAGCACGCCAGAAGGCGTGAATGCGGTTATTAGTGGAAAAGAGCAGGAGTGGCTGGAGCTGGAAGCGGCGGCCTCTCGTTACGAGGAAGACCTGCTGCCGCCATTCTTCGACACCCTGACCCAGTATGTTGAGATGGGCAACAGTACCTTTGCTTGCCCAGGCCATCAGCACGGCGCGTTCTTTAAAAAACACCCTGCGGGACGTCAGTTCTATGACTTCTTTGGCGAGAACGTGTTTCGTGCCGACATGTGCAACGCCGACGTGAAGCTCGGCGATCTGCTTATTCACGAAGGCTCAGCCAAGCACGCGCAGAAGTTCGCGGCGAAGGTGTTTAACGCCGATAAAACCTACTTTGTGCTGAACGGCACCTCAGCGGCCAACAAGGTGGTGACCAACGCGCTGCTCACCCGCGGTGACCTGGTGCTGTTCGATCGCAACAACCACAAATCTAACCACCACGGCGCGCTGATCCAGGCCGGGGCGACGCCGGTCTACCTGGAAGCGGCACGTAACCCGTTCGGCTTTATCGGCGGCATTGATGATCACTGTTTTGACGATAGTTATCTGCGCGAGCAAATCCGCGAAGTAGCACCAGAGAAAGCCGATGATGCGCGCCCGTTCCGTCTGGCGATTATTCAGCTTGGCACCTACGACGGCACGATTTACAACGCCCGTCAGGTGGTGGATAAAATCGGCCACCTCTGCGACTACATCCTGTTTGATTCCGCGTGGGTAGGCTACGAGCAGTTTATCGACATGATGGCGGACACCTCGCCGCTGCTGCTGGATCTTAACGAAAACGATCCGGGGATTTTTGTCACTCAATCGGTGCACAAACAGCAGGCCGGGTTCTCGCAAACCTCGCAGATCCACAAAAAAGACAATCACATTCGTGGTCAGGCGCGCTTCTGCCCGCACAAGCGGTTGAACAACGCCTTCATGCTGCACGCCTCAACCAGCCCGTTCTACCCGCTGTTTGCGGCACTGGACGTGAACGCCAAAATTCACGAAGGGGAGAGCGGCCGCCGACTGTGGGCGGAGTGCGTCGAGCTGGGCATTGAGGCGCGCAAAGCGATTGTGGCGAACTGCAAGATGATCCAGCCGTTTATCCCGCCGATCGTCGACGGTCGCCCGTGGCAGGATCATCCAACTAAAACCATCGCCAGTGAACGTCGCTTTTTTAGCTTTGCGCCAGGTGCACGTTGGCACGGCTTTGAAGGCTACGCGCAGGATCAATACTTCGTCGATCCCTGTAAGCTGCTGCTGACCACGCCGGGCATTGATGCACAAACCGGAGAGTACACCGAGTTCGGTATTCCGGCGACGATCCTCGCGCATTACTTGCGTGAGAACGGCATCGTGCCGGAGAAGTGCGATCTCAACTCGATCCTCTTCCTGCTGACGCCAGCAGAATCCGCCGAGAAAATGGCGCAGTTGGTGGCGATGCTCGGCCAGTTCGAACAGCATATTGAAGACGACACGCCGCTGGCCGACGTGCTGCCGACCATCTACAACAAATACCCGGTGCGCTATCGCGACTACACCCTGCGTGAACTGTGCCAGGAGATGCACGACCTGTACGTCAGTTTCGACGTGAAGGATTTGCAAAAGGCGATGTTCCGCAAAGCCAGCCTGCCTGCGGTAGTGATGAACCCGCAGGATGCCAACAGCGAGTTTATTCGCGGCAACGTGGAGCTGGTGCGCATCAGCGAAGCACAAGGGCGTATTGCCGCCGAAGGTGCGCTACCGTACCCGCCGGGCGTGCTGTGCGTGGTGCCGGGGGAAATCTGGGGCGGCGCGGTGCAGCGCTACTTCCTGGCGCTGGAAGAAGGGGTGAACCTGCTGCCCGGCTTCTCGCCGGAGCTTCAGGGGGTGTACAGCGAGAAGGATGCCGACGGTATCAGCCGATTGTTCGGCTATGTACTGAAATAAAGCAGGCCCCTCATCCCGCGGGTGAGGGGTTATGCGGCGCTGCGTCGGTACATCCGGCGCGGGTGTCCAATCTTGCCGTACAGCATTTCCACGCTTAAAAAGCCCGCTTCTACGCAGTGTTCCAGGTAGCGGCGGGCGGTGGTTTTACTCAAACCCGTTTCGCTGACGACCTCATCCACCGAGAAGCAGTGTGCGGCCTGGTCGTTAAATAGCTTTTGCACTAATCCCAGCGTTTTCTCCTCAATACCTTTGCTGCCGCTGTCCTGGCGATAATTTTTGGCCTGGAGCTGGTAGAGCGAGTCGACGTTTTGCTGGTCGACGATTTTCCATACCCGTTGTTGCTCTGCGAACTGCACAAAGCGTTCCAGCGATTGGCTAAGACGTTTCCATGATACCGGCTTGAGAATATAGTCAAAGGCGCCGTTGCGAATCGCCAGGCTACAGGTGTCCATGTCGCTGGCGGCGGTAATGAAAATCACCGAGCAGTTGGCCTGCACCAGCATTGGGTTGCTGATGAGCGTAATTCCTTTGCCGTCAGGCAGATAGTTATCCAGCAGTAAAAGCTGCGGCTGCTTGCTTTCGAGCTGCGCCTGAGCGTCCGCCAGCGAAGAGGCCACGCCGACGAGCCGCAGGCGCGGGTGTTTACTGATAAGCTCCGCGTGCAGCTGTGCCAGTTCATTTTCATCTTCAACGATCAGTACATCGATAAGTTCATGTTGCATAGTCGGTATCTTCCAGTTCCTGTGAGGTACACCGGGCCGTTCCCGTTGCCGGAATAAACAGTGAGAAAATCGTGCCGCGTGGCGTGTTATCGGCAACTTCGATTAAACCGCCAGCCTGGGTAACATAACTCTCGATCAGGTACAGCCCAATCCCGTGATCGCCCCGCGTTTTGGTGGTGATCCCGCGTTCAAATATCCGCTCGCGGATCTCCGGTTTAATGCCGATCCCCTGATCGGCGACCTCGATAATTAACTCTCGATCGTTCAGTTTGATCATCACCTCTACGGGTTCATGCGGAAGCGGGGCGCGCTGCGTGGCTTCGATGGCGTTATCCAGCAGATTACCAATAATGGAAATCACCTCGGACTCCGCCAGCGGGACAAACGGCCTGTCCATCAGGCAACCGGGGTCAAAGCGTAGCGCGACGCCTTTTTCGCGGGCGCGAGCGGCTTTCCCCAGCAGCAGGCCGCACAGCGTCGGTGAGCTAAAGCGTGAGGAGATAAAGTCTAGCAACTCCTGCGCGTGCTCTGACTGGGCCTGGATAAAGCGAATGGCCTCGTCGTAGCGCTCCATATGCAATAGCCCGGAGAGGGTGGTCATCCGGTTGAGCTGTTCATGGCGCATGATGCGCAGGTTATCAACGTAGCGTTTTACCTGGCTTAGCTGGGCGCTGAGAGAGTCAATTTCGTTGCGATCGCGGAAGGTGATTACCCAACCCTGAAGCGAATTTTCCATCATGATCCTTACCCGGCTGGCGATGACCGTCAGATCGTTAAAATGGCAAATCTCATCGTGGGTGTCCTGCTTTAGCATGGTGTCGCGGTTGAAGAACGGCATCGGGGCGATGACATCGCTAATCAGCTGTCCGCGCAGATGACGCGCCGGAAGGCTGAGGCCAAGCAGCTTTCTGGCCGCTTGGTTAATCACTTCAATGCGCAGGTTATCGTCAATGGCGATAACGCCTTCGTAGATAGACTCCATCATGGCCTTTTGCTGGCGCACCAGCAGCCCTATCTCACGGGGCTCGAGGGAGAAAATCTGCTTTTTAATACTGCGGGTGAAGAACCACGAGAAGATGAACAGCGCCAGCAGCAGCAGGACAGCGGCAATCAGGATATTCACCACCTTGTTGACGGTTATGCTGTCGAGGTAGCTGGTGAGATAGCCGACGGAGACAATCCCTATCACCTTACCCTTATCATCAAAAATAGGCGCTTTGCTGCGCAGCGAAATGCCCAACCCGCCCTGGCGAATAGTGGTGGTGCTTTTACCCCGTAACACTTCTTCGTTATCGCCGCCGACAAGCGTGGTACCCACCCGATCGTTAAATACCGAATGAAATAGGTGCCGGCCTTCATTATCACCAATGACAATAAAACTGGCGTCGCTTCGTGCGGCTAATCGCTGCATAAAATCATGGATTGCAGGAATGTTTTTATCGGCAACCTGTTTCCGTAGACTTGGGATGATGGCAATTTCTTCCGCCTGTATTTTGGCGCGACCACTCATCTCTTGATAGAGCTGTCTACCCATATCGATATAATAATAGCTACCCAGCAGCGCAAACAGCACCGAGAAAAAGGCAACCAGCGAAATAAACAGTTTTATCTGGAATGATACTTTCATTACTCTCACGCAGGGCCGCAACGAATTCCGCCAATATATCATCTTTTTTGACGATGCCAGCCTGTTTGCCGGAAACTTGTGATCCCTTGCACAGCCGCGCCCTGACAGGGAATTTTCTGAAAAGCGGGTTTAATTAAGGTTAAATTAATAAATGTTATTTATTTGTGCAATTTAGAAAAGAAACCATAAAAACCACGCTTATAAATAAGGCATTAATCACATTAAATAAAAGAAACCATTAAAACCATAGGTGCCATTAAAACTTCGGTTTTAATATGCTTTCACTCACATAAAGTAAGCCTTTAAGCCCTTAGACTACACACACAAAATAACCAAAAGGGCTTCATTATGAGCACAACTGATGATTCATTCTCTGTTACCCACGATCCGATAGAAATTCAGCGTCCGGCGCTTAAAGAACGCTGGTGGCATATTATGGATACCTGGAAAGTTGGCATTATTCCGCTGCCGCTGTTTCTGCTGGCTGGGGTACTCATCGCCATTGATTGCTTAGGTGGCAAACTGCCGAGCGATATCGTGGTGATGGTGGCGACACTGGCGTTTTTTGGTTTTGCCTGTGGCGAGTTTGGTAAGCGCCTGCCGATTGTTGGCAAGCTGGGCGCGGCGGCGATTTGCGCCACCTTCATTCCTTCGGCGATGGTGTATTACGGCCTGCTGCCGGACGTTGTCGTGGAGTCGACCACCAAATTCTATAAATCGACCAACATTCTCTATCTCTATATCTGCTGCATTATCGTTGGCAGCATCATGAGCATGAACCGTACGGTGCTGATTCAGGGCTTCCTGCGCATCTTCTTCCCGATGCTGTGCGGCGAAATTGTCGGCATGATTGTCGGTATGGGCGTTGGTATGGCGCTGGGCCTCGAGCCATTCCAGATCTTCTTCTTTATCATTCTGCCGATTATGGCGGGTGGCGTAGGTGAGGGGGCGATTCCGCTGTCTATCGGTTACGCCACGCTGCTGCATATGGATCAGGGCGTGGCGCTTGGTCGCGTACTGCCGATGGTCATGCTTGGCGGCCTGACTGCCATCATTATTTCCGGCTGCCTCAACCAACTGGGCAAACGCTATCCACACCTGACCGGCGAAGGCCAGCTGATGCCAAACCGCGCTAACGCGGATACGCAATCTTCGCAGCCAACGGTATCGGGTAAAACCGACGTTACCACCATTGCCTCCGGCGCGCTGCTGGCAGTCCTGCTCTATATGCTGGGGATGCTGGGTCACAAACTGATTGGCCTGCCAGCGCCGGTCGGCATGCTGTTCATGGCGGTGCTGGTGAAGCTGTGCAACGCCGCCTCTCCGCGTCTGCTGGAAGGTTCTCAGGTGGTTTATAAATTCTTCCAGACCTCCGTGACCTATCCCATTCTGTTTGCTGTGGGCGTCGCTATCACCCCGTGGCAGGAGCTGGTTAACGCTTTCACCATCAGCAACCTGCTGGTCATCGTCAGCACCGTTTCGGCGCTGGTCGCCACCGGCTTCTTCGTCGGTAAAAAAATCGGCATGCACCCGATTGATGTCGCCATCGTCTCCTGCTGCCAGAGCGGCCAGGGCGGTACCGGTGATGTGGCCATTCTGACCGCCGGTAACCGTATGAGCCTGATGCCGTTCGCACAGATTGCAACCCGTATCGGCGGCGCGATTAACGTTTCCATCTCGCTGCTGGTGCTGGGCAACTTCCTCGTTTAATCAGGACTGAATAATGAAACTCGCAAGCTTTATCTATCAGGGCGTACGCAGCTACGGCATCGTAAAGACCCAAGGGATGATTGATTTAGGCCGCCGTCTCGGCGACCGCTACGCTGACCTGAAGGCGCTGCTGGAGGGCAACGGCCTGGCGGATGCCACGCGCTATCTAAACGATGCCGTGGACGTACCGATGGACGCCGTGACCTTTTTACCGGTGATTGAACACCCGGAAAAGATCCTCTGCGTGGGCATGAACTACGCCGAAAAACGCAAAGAGTTTGACCAGCACAATCCGGCACCGACGCTGTTTGTCCGCTTCCCGGATTCCCAGACGGCGCATAACGCACCGGTACTGAAGCCGCGCCATTCGCGTGAGTTTGACTATGAAGGCGAGCTGGCGGTGATTATCGGTAAAGGCGGTGAAAACATCAGCCGTGAAGAGGCGCTGCGCCACGTGGCAGGCTACAGCTGCTATATGGACGGCTCCGCCCGCGACTGGCAGCACACGTGGTTTACCGCGGGCAAAAACTGGCGTCAGACCGGGGCGTTCGGCCCATGGATGGCTACGGCGGATGAAATTCCCGACCCGCACCAGCTTGCCATCCGCACCTGGCTGAACGGCCGCATGGTGCAGGACGATAACACCAGCAGCATGATCCACAAGGTCGCGGAGCTGATTGAATACATCAGCACCTTCACTCGCCTGAGCCCCGGCGATGTGATCATCACCGGTTCCCCTGGCGGCGTCGGCAAAAAGCGTAACCCGCCGCTGTTTATGCAGGAAGGCGACCGCATTGAGGTGGAAATTGAGCACATCGGCCATCTCAGCAACATCATCATGGAAGCGCCAGCGAACACGCTGACGGCAGCGCACTAAGTAAGGCGGCACGATGCACACGCAACCCACTTTCGATTTCCGGGTTACCCAGGTAGCGGAACATCCGGAACGTTTAGATTCGATTCGTTCGCTGCTGGTTGACAGCGGTCTCGGGATGGACAGCGACATTTCGCTGTTTGTTGAAGCCTGGTCCGGGGAAACGCTGGTGGGCTGTGCGGGTCTGGCGGCGAACGTTATTAAGTGCGTGGCGGTCGATGAACGCCAGCGCGGCGCTAACCTCAGCGCCCGCCTGCTGGCAGAGGTAGAAAACGTGGCGCTGGCCCTTGGCCATTTCCACCTTTTCCTTTGCACGCGCCCGTGCAACAAAGAGCGCTTTGCCCGCAGCGGTTTCTGGCCGATAGCCCAAAGCGGTAACAACGCGGTGCTGATGGAAAACACCCCGCAGGGGATCCAGCGTTACTGCCGAGCGCTCAGCCAGAAACGCAAGCCGGGGGAAAAGGTGGGGGCTATCGTGATGAACGCTAACCCGTTCACCCTCGGTCATCGTCATCTGGTGGAAACGGCGGCGGCGCAGTGCGACTGGCTGCACCTGTTTGTGGTGCGCGAAGACGCGTCGTTCTTCCCGTTCCAGGCGCGTCTGGAAATGGTGCGTGCTGGCGTGGCACATCTGCCCAACGTGACGGTGCATGAGGGCTCGCAATACATCATTTCCCGCGCCACTTTCCCGGCCTACTTCCTGAAAGAGTCCGGCAAGGTGCAGCAGGCGTGGAGCGAAATCGACGTGCTGCTGTTCCGCAATAACATCGCCCCGGCGCTGGGCGTTACCCATCGTTTTATCGGCTCCGAACCGTTTTGCGATGTCACCCGCCAGTACAACCAGACGCTGCACGCGCTGCTCGAGGACGACATCACGGTGGTAGAGATCCCGCGCATTAAGGTGACGGGAAACGCCATCTCGGCATCGGAAGTTCGCCGCTTACTGAAAACGCAGCAATTTTCTCGAATCCGGGACATTGTCCCGGCATCCACTTTCGCGCATTTAGAAGCGCATTACAGCGCGGAAGTCGCATAACTATCAGGACTAAATCATGAAAATCGTAAGGGAGGCGCTGGCCGGAACGCAGGAGTCCAGCGACCTGATGGTGAAAATCGCCCCCGCCGACGGCGAGCTGGAGATTGTCATCCACAGTGAAGTGATGAAGCAGTTTGGCGAGCAAATTCGCCAGGTTGTCGAAGAAACCCTGCGCACGATGGGCGTGCAGCAAGGGCTGGTTATCGTCGAAGATAAAGGCGCGCTGGATTGTGTTATCCGCGCCCGTCTGCAAAGTGCGGTGTTACGCGCAACTGACACGCAGCAGATTGCCTGGGAGAAACTGTGATGAGCAAACTTCGCCGCAGTATGTTGTTCCTGCCGGGCGCCAATGCCGCCATGCTCTCCACCGCGTTTATCTATCGCCCCGACTCCATTATGTTCGACCTTGAAGACGCGGTGGCGCTGCGTGAGAAAGACACCGCGCGCCTGCTGGTCTTCCATGCCTTGCAGCATCCGATGTACCAGGACATTGAAACCGTCGTCCGTATTAACCCATTAAGCACGCCGTTTGGCCTGCTGGATCTGGAAGCGGCGGTTCGCGGCGGTGTTGACGTGATTCGTCTGCCGAAAACCGATACCCCGGACGATATCTTCGAGCTGGAAGGCCACCTTGAACGCATTGAACGTGAGTGCGGGCGCGAAGTGGGTTCCACCCGCGTAATGGCGGCCATTGAATCGGCGATTGGCGTGATTAACGCCGTAGCGATTGCCCGCAGTTCTCCACGGCTTATCGGCATTGCGCTGGCGGCGTTTGACTACGTGATGGATATGCAGACCGAACGCGGCGACGGCACCGAGTTGTTTTACGCCCGCTGCGCCGTGCTGCACGCTGCGCGCGCGGCCCATATTGATGCCTTCGACGTGGTGTGGTCAGACGTTAACGATGAAGCCGGGTTCCTGCGGGAAGTGGAGCTGATTCGCAAGATGGGCTTTAACGGTAAATCGCTGATTAACCCACGACAGATTGACCTCTTACACAACGCCTACGCGCCAACGCAGCAGGAAGTCGACCACGCGCAGCGGGTGATTGAAGCTGCGGAAGAGGGCGAGCGCAACGGGCTGGGCGTCGTGTCGCTCAACGGCAAAATGGTGGATGCGCCGATTATTGACCACGCGCAGCGGGTGCTGGAGCGCGCGGCGGCTTCCGGCGTGCGTCGTTAAGGATAAAACAATGAATCAGACAGAACTTCTTCACGTGAATTTCCCCCATCTGCGGGCGCTTAAACCTTTTGATACCGCTCATAGCGCGACGCCGTGGCTGAACGACATCGACGCAAAACATCACCGCAAACTGTGCGACTCGATTGAGCAAGCCGTGGTGCGCAGCGGTCTTAAAGACGGCATGACCATTTCCTTCCATCACGCGTTCCGCGAGGGCGACCGGGTTATCAATAACGTCGTGGCGAAGCTTGCGCAGATGGGCTTTAAAAACCTGACGCTGGCCTCCAGTTCGCTGATGACCTGCAACGACGCGTTGATTGAACACATCGAAAGCGGCGTGATCACCCGTATCTACACCTCCGGTATGCGCGGCAAGCTGGCGGATGCTATTTCTCATGGATTGATGGACGAACCGGTACAAATCCATTCACACGGTGGCCGCGTGAAGCTGCTACAGGACGGCGAGCTACAGATAGACGTCGCGTTTCTCGGCGTGCCGTGCAGCGATGAGTTTGGCAACGCCAACGGTACGCACGGCAAGTCCTGCTGCGGTTCGCTGGGCTACGCCATGGTAGACGCACACTTTGCTCGCAAGGTGGTGCTGTTGACCGAAGAGCTGGTGCCGTTCCCGAATATGCCCGCCAGCCTGGTGCAGGATCAGGTGGACTACATTGTGCAGGTTGAAAGCGTCGGCGACCCAGCGAAAATCAGCGTTGGCGCAGCGCGCGTCACCAGTAACCCGCGTGAGCTGAAAATTGCCCGCGATGCGGCGGAGGTTATTGAACACTCCGGCTACTTCAAGCCTGGCTTCTCCATGCAGACCGGCTCCGGTGCGGCGGCGACCGCCTGTACCCGTTTTATGGAAGAGAAGATGGAGCGCAGCGGCGTAACCGCCCGCTTCGCGCTGGGCGGTATTACCGGCAGCCTGGTGGATCTGCATGAAAAAGGGCTGATTGAAAAGCTACTCGATACCCAATGTTTTGACGGCCAGGCGGCGGCGTCGCTGGCGCGTAACCCTAACCACGTGGAGATCTCGACTAACGTTTACGCCAACCCCGGTAGTAAGGCAGCCTGCTGTGACCAGCTTGATGTGGTTATTCTCAGTGCGCTGGAGATTGACGTCGACTTCAACGTTAACGTGATTACCGGTTCCGACGGCGTGATGCGCGGCGCGTCAGGCGGCCACTGCGATGTTGCGGCGGCGGCGAACCTGACCATCGTGGTGGCCCCGCTGCTGCGTAGCCGTATTCCGACGGTGGTGAAGCGGGTGACTACGCGCCTGACGCCGGGGGAAAGCATTGATGTACTGGTCACCGACCACGGCATTGCGGTCAATCCGGCACGTCCGGAGATCCGCGAACGGCTGATGGCGGCCGGGTTAAAGGTGGTGGATATCGAAACGCTGTACGACCGTGCGGTTTCACTGACCGGCCTGCCGAAGCCCATTGAGTTTACCGATAAAATTGTCGGGGTCATCCGCTATCGCGACGGCAGCGTGATTGACACCGTACGTCAGGTGAAGGAGTAACATCATGACCACCGCGACACCCGTGCAGACGGGTGTCAGCCTGGAGGCGCTGCTGGCGGCGAAAGAGAGCCGCGCGGCGCGTCAGGCTGACTGGCTAACGCATTATCAACAGCCGATTATTTCCCTGACCCTGGTGACGCCGGGGGCGGTTAAAAACAGCCTGCGCTATCGCAATACCATGGGTGTGGCGCTACAAATGTGCGATCAAATGCTGTGGCAAAACGGCTGGCAGGTGCTGGATCGCCAGGTCTTCTGGCTGCCTACCGGGCCGGAAGCTATGTGGTGCGTGGCGCATCAGGCACCGGAAATCAAAGCTCACTGCGCGGCGCTGGAACAGAGCCATCCGCTAGGGCGGCTGTGGGATCTCGACGTAATTTGCCCACAGGCCGGACACGTGGGGCGCTTATCGCTGGGGAGCCATATGCGACGCTGCCTGATTTGCGATGAACCGGCGCATGCCTGCTCTCGCTCGCGTAAGCATCCGCTTGAGCAGGTGGTTGGCTGCGTGGAGAAGATGATTGATGACTGGTTTATTCGCGACTAAATCCAACGCCACGTGCATCGCGGCGCTGGCGGAAGAGGCGCTGTGGCAGGAGCTGGAGCTGACTCCAAAGCCGGGGCTGGTGGATAAATACAACAACGGCGCGCACCGGGATATGGACCACGCGCTGTTTGTTCGCAGTATTGCGGCTATTACCCCGTGGTTCTCTCGGTTTACGGAGCTGGGTGAGAAGCACGCGCATCTTCCTGCGAGCGAGCAACTGCGAATGATTCGCCCGATGGGGATTGCCTGTGAACAGGCTATGTACGCGGCAACCGGCGGCGTGAACACCCATAAAGGCGGCATTTTCGCGCTGGGGCTGCTTTGCTTTGCCGCGGGGAGATTAGGTGAAGTAAACCCGCAGCGGTTGTGCAGTGAAGTGAGCGATATCTGCCGTGGCCTGGTTGAGCGAGAGCTGGCAGCCCGTTCATCGCAGGCGACCGCGGGCGAGCGCCAGTTTCATCAGTTTGGCCTGACAGGAGCGCGGGGGGAAGCAGAGAGCGGATTCGCCACGGTTCGCAAGGCGCTGTCGGGCTGGAATCGTCGCCAACTGCACGCGCTGCTGCTGCGTTTAATGGCGGTGAACCCAGACAGTAATCTGGTCTCGCGCGGTGGAATGAACGGTCTGCGCTACGTACAGGATTACGCCCACGATTTACTGGAAAACGGTTGGGATGAAGGCGCGCTGATTGCAATGGATAACGCGCTGATTACACGGAATTTAAGCCCCGGCGGCAGCGCAGATTTGCTGTCAGTAGGATGGGTGCTATCGAAGATATAGTAGCCCGGCCGAGCAAAGCGACGCCGGGCTACGTTGGTGGGAAACTTAGTGGGCAACCGTCTGTACACCGGCAGGCGTACGTTCATGTTTGTATTTGAACAGCCCAACAAACGCCACCGCCAGAACCAGAGAGTACCCGGCGAAAATTAACCACACGCTCTGCCAGTCGGTAATGCCGTCCACGGTATACATCTCAACAACCTTCCCGCTCGCCATGCCGCCGAGGATACAGCCGAAGCCGTTGGTCATCATCAGGAACATACCCTGCGCACTGGCGCGAATTTCCGGGCGAACTTCTTTCTCTACGAACACCGAACCGGAGATGTTGAAGAAGTCGAAGGCGCAGCCGTAAACAATCATCGACAGAACCAGCAGCACGGTGCCGAATGGCGTTGGGTCGCCGTAGGCGAACAGACCGAAGCGCAGCATCCACGCGAAGATACTAATCAGCATCACGTTCTTGATGCCGTAACGGCTTAAGAAGAACGGAATGGTAAGGATGAACAGGGTTTCGGAAATCTGCGAAATCGACATCATCACCGAGGCGTGCTGCACGATAAAGCTGGTGGCAAACAGCGGGTCTTTATCGAAGCTGTGCAGGAAGGTGTTGCCGAACATGTTGGTGATTTGCAGTTCTGCGCCCAGCATCATGGAGAAGATAAAGAAAATCGCCATGCGCTTATTTTTAAACAGCGCGAATGCATCCAGCCCCAGCATGCTGCTCCAGCTCTGTTTCTGCTGCTGGTTAGAAACCGGAATATGCGGCAGGGTCAAGGTAAACAGCACCAGCACGACCGACAGCGCAGCACCGATGTACAGCTGCATATGGCTCAGTTCGAAGCCGGAGAAACTCACTGCCCACATCGCCAGAATGAAGCCGATGGTGCCCCAGATACGAATCGGTGGGAAATCGTTAACGATATCCATACCGGCCGTTTTCAGGCGGTAGTAAGAAATGGTGTTAATCAGGCCCAGCGTTGGCATATAGGCCAGCGAGTTGAGCAGAATTACAAAGAACATCGCCCCCGGTGTGGTGACTTCGGCCGCCATAAACAGCGTACCGGCCCCGACCAGGTGGCAGAAGGCGTAAACCCATTTGGCGCTGATCCACTTATCCGCCACGATGCCGAGCAGCGTTGGCATAAAGACGGCAGCGATACCGAGGGAACTATAAACAGCGCCGATAGCTGCGCCGTCGAATTTAAGCGTGACAAACATGTATGAGCCGAGCGTGGTGAGCCAGCTCCCCCAAAGACAGAACTGCAGGAACGACAGTATCTTAAGCTGCAGCTTTAAATTCATGTTACTTTCCTCACAAAATTTGGCGTGGTGTGTTGCTTGGATAACATTCAGAGGCGTTATTTGCGCTGATTCTATCAACGTGGATGGTGAGACATTGTTAAGCGCCGCATAATTTTGCAATTATTTTTACTTTGCAAAACGATTTAGTGACAAAAGTAACATTTTTATGAAGAAGGACGATGGGGATACACTCTCATCCCGGTGGATTCGGGATGAGAGCGCTGGAGCGTGTGAAAATAATTACTTACGACGATAGCTCTTCTGCGCGGTATTCACCTTGTACAGATAGCGGCGTGATTCAGCAGACGGATGGCGGGTGGTCAGGGTCTGGTAAACATCGCCTGGTGCCATGCTGTTGATAATATTCGCCGCCTGAACCTTATCGTTGGAGAAGACGCGCAGCACGCTACCCGCGCCGCCGTTATAGGCGGTGATCACCGCATAGCGACGTGACGTTGGGTTACTGATACCGCCCAGATAGACATTGCTCAGCATCGCCAGATAGGCGGTACCGGTGTCGATGTTGCTGGCCGGATCGAACAGGAAGCTACGGCTCGGCGTGCCGGATTTCCCCTGCGAACGGAACACATCTTTCCCGGCGGTATGCTGCACCACCTGCATCAGCCCCATCGCGTCGGAACGGCTGACCGCATACGGGTTGAAGGAAGATTCGGTCTGCATAATCGCCAGAATTAACGACTCGTCGACGCCGTATTTACGGGACGCCTGACGCACCATGCCCAGATATTTATGCGCACGCTTATCCAGGTGGTTTGGCACCAGATTAATGGTCACGCTGTAGATAATGTGCAGGCCGCTGGTGCGTTTTTTCATCCGCGTTTGCAGCAGGTAGTCGGCAAAGCGCTCGGCGCGCCACTGCCAGCGAATGGCTTCGCCGGTGTTATCGACAACCTGTCCGTAGAGGAACGGCTCTTTGGAAATCTGAATATCGTCGGCGTCGGAGTACAGGTCGACCGAGCCTGGATCATCGCCCATTAACAGCGTGGTGACGATGGCCTGACGTAGACGAACTGCGGGGTCGGTGCCAGCGATGGTTTCAACGGTGATGGTACCGGCGTCGAAGTTGATGTGGCTACGGGTTTGATAGCCGTCGGAATACTTAACGTAGTCCTTCGGCCCTGCAATCAGAACTTCGTTGAAGCCCCAAATGTTTTCAATGTTATGGGCGAACTGCCCCATCAGAATGTCAAAACCGTTGGTGTCTTTTACCCACGCCTCGTTATAGGTATCGCCTTTCTTATTCGAGGAACAGGAGACCAGCAACGGCGCTATCAGTGCCAGAGCGAGTAATTTTTTCATTATTCCGGGAGCGCGTGTTGTGGTTGTCTTAAAGGCCCGTCGGGCCCTTACTGTTTTTCAGGCGGCGTGTAGCCTTCAATGTGCACATCTTTGCCCTCAAACAGGAAATTGATCATTTCCTCTTCCAGAAGCTTACGGTGCTCCAGGTTCATCATGTTCAGTTTCTTTTCATTGATGAGCATGGTCTGCTTCTGCTGCCACTGTTTCCAGGCTTCTTTCGAGATCTCGTTATAGATACGCTTACCCAGGTCGCCCGGATAGAGCTGGAAATCCTGTCCTTCGGCATCGCGCTGCAGGAAAGTACAAAAAATGGTTCTGCTCATAATCAATCCTCTTATGACGCCGCTCGCTAAACGAGTGAATCGGCGCGTAACTGCTGCAACAGGCGCTCAACCGGTGCGGCCAGCCCAACGACGGGCGGCTGCGCTAAGTTATACCAGAGAGCGCTGCCTTCATCCATGCATGACGTGAATGAGGACACAGTAAGCCACATTGGCACAATGTCCAGATGGAAATGGCTGAAAGTGTGGCGGAAAGCGGTAAGCTGGGTCAGCGTATCGGTAGGGATGCGCCGTGCCTCCAGCCAGTCTCGCAGCGCCTCTTCGGTTTCAAACTGCGGGAAACAGTATAGACCGCCCCACAGCCCGCTGGGCGGACGCTGCTGCAGAAAGACGTCGCGGTCGTTTTGCATCATCAGGAAATAGCCGGTACGTTCCGGGATGGTCTGCTTAGGTTTTTTGCCCGGATACTGCGCCCAACTGCTATTCGCTGTGGCGACGCAGCCGTTCTCCAGCGGGCAGAGCGAACACTTCGGCTTAGAGCGGGTGCAGACCATCGCGCCGAGATCCATCATCGCCTGATTAAAGCGTGATACGCCAATCGCGGGCGTTACTTGTTCGCTGATATCCCACAGCTTTTTCTCAACGTCTTTTTTACCCGGCCAGCCGCCCACGGCGTAGCAGCGTGCCAGCACGCGCTTCACGTTGCCGTCGAGAATCGGGAAATGCTTGCCGAGTGACAGCGACAAAATCGCCCCAGCGGTGGAACGCCCAACGCCCGGCAGCGCGGCCACTTCATCGAAGGTTTCCGGGAAGCGCCCCTGATGAAGCGTAGCGACCTGCTGCGCGGCTTTATGCAGATTACGCGCGCGGGCGTAGTAGCCGAGCCCGGTCCACAGGTGCAGCACATCGTCGAGCGGTGCGTTGGCGAGATCGGTTACGGTTGGAAAACGTGCCATAAACCGTTCAAAGTAAGGAATGACGGTGGTAACCTGCGTTTGTTGCAGCATTACCTCAGACAGCCATACTTTGTAAGGCGTCTTTTCAATTTGCCAGGGCAGGGTTTTACGCCCGTATTTGTCGTACCAGTCCAGCACCTGGGCTGAAAATTGAGACGCTTGCATGGTCAAAGCTGAGCTTCCAGTATCGTACTATTAGGGGGCCAGATTGCAGCACAGCGGTACTATGCTGTAAACAGGAACTTTCCGGTGCTTGCATCCGGCAACTAACTTTGGATAATGCCCGTTTCCCGAACACTCTCACAAGCAGACTTAATTTTTATGAAGAACGACGTCATTTCACCGGATTTTGATGAAAACGGCCGCCCACTGCGCCGCATTCGTAGTTTTGTTCGTCGCCAGGGGCGACTGACAAAAGGGCAGGAACACGCGCTGGAAAACTACTGGCCGGTGATGGGCGTTGAATTCAGCGAAGAGCCTGTCGACTTCGCCGCCCTGTTTGGCCGCGAAGCGCCAGTCACGCTGGAGATTGGTTTTGGGATGGGCGCTTCGCTGGTGGCAATGGCCAAAGCGCGTCCGGAGCAGAACTTCCTCGGTATTGAAGTGCACTCACCGGGCGTGGGCGCATGCCTGGCATCCGCGCACGAAGAGGGCGTCGATAACCTGCGCGTAATGTGCCACGATGCGGTCGAAGTGCTGCACAAGATGATCCCGGACAACTCCCTGAACATGGTGCAGCTCTTTTTCCCTGACCCATGGCACAAAGCGCGTCATAATAAACGCCGTATCGTTCAGGTACCTTTTGCCGAGCTGGTAAAAAGCAAACTGAAGCTGGGCGGCGTGTTCCACATGGCAACCGACTGGGAAGCCTATGCGGAACACATGCTGGAAGTGATGTCCTCCATTGACGGATATCAGAACCTGTCTGAAAGTAAAGACTATGTACCGCGCCCGGAATCACGCCCGGTAACCAAATTTGAACAGCGTGGCCATCGTCTTGGCCACGGCGTATGGGATTTAATGTTCGAGAGGGTGAAATAAAATGGCAAAGAATCGTAGCCGTCGTTTGCGTAAAAAAATGCACATCGATGAGTTTCAGGAAATTGGCTTCTCCGTTGCATGGCGTTTCCCGGAAGGCACCAGCGCAGAGCAGATCGATCAGGAAGTCGACCGGTTTATCGATGAAGTGATCGAGCCGAACAAACTGGCCTTTGACGGCAGCGGCTATCTGGCTTGGGAAGGTCTGATTTGCACCCAGGAAATCGGTAAATGCACCGAAGAACACCAGGCTCTGGTCCGCAAATGGCTGGAAGACCGTAAGTACGAAGAGGTCCGCACCAGCGAACTTTTCGACGTTTGGTGGGACTAATAAAGCATATAGGGTCAGCATTCGCTGGCCCGATTTGTATTAAGGGAAAGTGATGATGCGCAAAACGCTGCTGACGGCAGTTTTAACCTTCACGGCGATGTCCGCCCATGCTGACTACCAGTGCAGCGTAACCCCCCGCGATGACGTCGTTCTTAGCCCGAAAACCGTGCAGGTGAAAGGTGAAAACGGTAACCTGGTGATTACCCCAACCGGCGATGTGACCTACAACGGTAAGGTCTACACGCTGAGTGCTGCCCAGCGCGAGCAGGCGAAAGATTACCAGACCGAACTGCGTAGCGCGCTGCCGTGGATTGACGACGGGGCTCGCAGCCGCGTTGAAAAAGGCCGCGTAGCGCTGGATAAAATCATCGCCAAAGAAGTGGGTGAGAGCAGCAATATGCGCGGTCGTCTGACCAAGCTTGATGCTCAGCTCAAAGAACAGATGAACCGCATTATTGAACACCGCACCGACGGCCTGACCTTCCACTACAAAGCTATCGACGAAGTTCGCGCCGATGGCCAGCAGTTGGTGAACCAGGCGATGGGCGGTATTCTCCAGGATAGCATCAATGAAATGGGCGCCAAGGCCGTGCTGAAAGGCGGCGGTAACCCGCTTCAGGGCGTGCTGGGGAGCTTAGGTGGTCTGCAGACGGCCATTCAGAACGAATGGAAAAACCAGGAAGCTGATTTCCAGGCTTTCGGTAAAGACGTTTGTGGCCGCGTGGTGTCGTTGGAAGAGAGCCGCAAGGCGCTGGTGGGCACCCTGAAATAACCCCTTCTTAACTGGCTGCCTGCTTTTCGCGGGTAGCCAGAATCAGATTTCGTTTATCCTTCCTTCCTTCGCAGATTCCGTATGATGTCCTCTCACTCATAAAAAGGAATTTGCCGATGAAACTCGCCTGGAAATTCGGGATGTTGCTGCTGAGCTGTTTTGCTCTTCATGCGCTTGCCGATAGTAATGTCCCTACTGATGATGTTATCAAACAGCAGTTTGCGAAACAGTCTGGCGGTATGATGCAGATGGATAATCTGAAGCTGCATCCTCTTGATGCCGTAGGCAATCAAGCCACCTACTCTGTGGAAGGTGATATGATAGCCACCGATAATCTCTACAGTGTCGTGGGTGGCGCTGGGGACTATCTGTTCTATGAACGTACCTGGACTAAAGGCCATCCGGTCAAATTTTCCGCAATGATGACCGCCGTAGGCACTCCCGCCTCCGGCTGGAGAACCACCTTTTTTTCGATGCAAATGGCGGCAAAAAATTCGGGCAGGCCGTTTAGCGAAAAGGAGGATTTGAGTAAATCGTTGGTGGTTAACGACAGCGGTTTTATGGCGCAGTTTGCGAAGATTGATGCCCAGTTCTCCGTAAGCAAGGTCCAGGTGGAAAAACAGCAAGCGCAGTATGCGTCGCTGAAAAAAGAGGTTGAAGCGTTAGATGAACAAATAAAACAGTCCTGGGGCAAAGATGCCAACGGTAAGTCGCTTGACCGGGATGCCGTGCAGCATGCACTAAACGCAGAAGTGTATGCGGTGGATCGTAAAAATGACATGAACAAATTTGCCAATCAGTACTACATCAACGTTTTCGAACCCGCGCTGATCGCTTGTCAGAAAAAAGCGGTTTGCGATGACAAACCGATTCGTGCCGCGAGCGATAAGGCGCTTGAGGAGCAAAAGCAGGAATATTATCGTCAGCACAATCTGATAGATCAAAAGAACAAAGCCATCATGGCGGAGAAAGATAAACAAGTGGCGCCGTTGCAGAAAAAACGCGAGTCACTTCGCGGGCAGATGGTGGTGCTGGAGTCGAGCAATTACGAGCTGCAACGCGATGAAACGTTCTGGCGGGAAGGCGTGGCGAAAATGCGTAAAGAGGGCGTCATTCCGTAAGCCTGTCTTATGATCCCGAAATGTACCGGGCCCATCCCCTGATCCTGAGCGATCGGCAGGAAGGTATTCGTTAAAATGAATTGGGGGAGTTCGGAACAAATGAGGTATATATTTGCCGTTATTAATTACGGCAAATATATAGTTTTCTTTATTCGCTGAGGAATAACTCCAGCAGCGAGTTCAAAAACAGCTTCCCGTGCTCGGTAATCTGCCAATACTCCTCGCACTCGGTCAGGTAATTCTGCGCCAGCGCTTCATCAAGCTGCGGGCGGATTACGCTTTCATCGAGTCCGGTGTAGGCGCTGAACTCCGCGCGTGGGGCTGGCTCCAGCAGGCGAAAACGGTTCATAAAGAACTCGAACGGTTTATCCGCATTTTCGACGTCATGCTGACGTTCCAGATAGCGCCCTTCCATATAACCGCGCGGGTGACGGGTCTTCGCCGTACGCAGAATGCGCCCATCCGGGAAGGTTACCTTACCGTGTGCGCCGCAGCCAATACCGAGATAGTCACCAAAGCGCCAGTAGTTGAGATTGTGCTGGCACTGATAGCCCGGTTTAGCGTAGGCCGAGGTTTCATACTGCTGATAGCCTGCGGCGGTCAGAAGCTGATGGCCCTGCTCGAAGATATCCCACAGCGAATCGTCGTCCGGCAATACCGGTGGGCGAGAGCCGAACAGCGTATTTGGCTCAATGGTCAGCTGATACCAGGAGAGGTGCGGCGGTGAAAGCTCAATGGCCTGACGCAGGTCGCTCAGCGCCTCTTCCAGCGATTGATCCGGCAGCCCATGCATCAGGTCGAGGTTGAAGCTGCGTAGCCCCAGCCCGCTTGCCAGACGCGCGGCGCGCTTAGCCTCTTCCGGCCCGTGAATACGCCCCAGCCGCTGCAGCTTGCTGTCGCTGAAGCTCTGCACGCCGATGGAGATGCGGTTCACCCCCGCGCGCTGATACTCCACAAAGCGGTCTGCTTCGACGGTACCAGGGTTGGCTTCCATGGTGATTTCCGCGTCGCTTGCCAGATTCAGGCGCGCACGCACGCCGTCGAGCAAGGTCTGCATCGCCGGGCCTGAAAGCAGGCTCGGCGTACCGCCACCGATAAAGATGGTCTTCACTTCACGTCCCTGTGCCCAGGCGGCATCGGCGTCTAAATCGCTCAGCAGATGCTGGACGTAGTCGTCGTGCGGCACTTCACCCTTGAGCGCGTGCGAGTTGAAATCGCAGTACGGGCATTTCTGCACGCACCACGGGATATGAATGTAGAGACTCAGCGGGGGCAGATTAACCATTACGCATGGCTTCCAGTAACAGCTTCAGCGCCTGACCGCGGTGAGAGATAGCAATCTTCTCTTCGCGCGTGAGTTCGGCAGCGGTTTTCCCTTCCGACGGCACGAAGAAGATGGGATCGTAGCCAAAGCCGCCGGTGCCTACCGCTGCGCGTGTAATCACGCCAGGCCAGCTACCGTGGCACACCAGTGGGGTTGGGTCTTCCGCGTGGCGCATATACACCAGCACACAATGGAACTGCGCCTGACGCTGGTCGTCCGGTACGTCTTTCAGCGTCTCCAGCAGTTTTTCCAGGTTTTGCTGGTCGCTGGCATCCACGCCGGAATAGCGGGCGGAATAGATACCCGGCGCGCCGCCAAGCACGTCAACGGCGAGGCCGGAGTCATCGGCAATTGCCGGCAGGCCCGTCACCTGTGCGGCATGGCGTGCTTTGAGGATTGCATTCTCAATAAAGGTCAGCCCGGTCTCCTCGGCGGATTCTACGCCAAGCTCGGTCTGGGCAACGATATCAAGACCAAAATCAGCGAGCAGCGAGGCAAGCTCGCGCACTTTACCGGCGTTACCGGTAGCGAGGACAACTTTTTGCATGGGATATCCTAATTTGTCAGGGCAGCGATGCCCGAAGGAATGTTTTGCGGATGAATAATTTTAACCTGTTTATGCCGCCCCAGTTCACCTTTCTCAATGATGACCTGGCTTTTGGCGACCTTAAACTGTTTGGCGAGAAATTTCACCAGATGGGCATTAGCCTGCCCATCAACGGGTGGGGCGGTGATGGCGACTTTTAATTCGTCGCCATGCTCCCCGACAATCGCGTCACGGCTGGCCTTTGGCTGAATATACAGCCGCAGTACCAGCCCGTCATCACAAGGAGTGATGGCACTCATAGCGCCATCCACAGCCCTGGCAGCAGCATATTGCCGGTCGCCTGCAGAACTTCAGCGATGCCCATATTGGCAGCGTACAGCAGCAGCACCAGTATCATTGGGGAAAAATCGATGCCCCCCATGGACGGGAGCAGTCGGCGGATAGGGCGCAGCAGCGGATCGGCCAACTGCATCAGCACGAACTCCACCGGGCTACGGCCCTGGCTGACCCAGCTCATAATGGCCATCAGCAGCAGAACCCAGAAGATCAGCAGGCCGATGGTTTTCAGCAGAATCAGCACCGCCGAGATCCAGATGATCGGCTGGAAGGTGATGACCATAAACAGCACGATGGCCTTGATAACGCACAGGATAAACGCCAGCAGCAGCGAAGCGCTGTCCAGCGGCCCCATCGGTGGAATGATGCGGCGCAGTGGGCCAACGATAGGCTGAGTTATCTTCACCACGAACTGCGAGAACGGGTTGTAAAAATCACAGCGCGCCCACTGCATCCAGACGCGCAGCAGTAGCACCATTGTGTACAGTTCAATAACTGTCGAGAGCAGGAAGGTCAACGTCTTCATGGCGTTCCTTGAGGTTCCTTATTTTTTTGTGTAATCACGCGCACCGAAAATGGCGGTGCCGATGCGTACCATTGTACTACCCGCCGCGATGGCGGCTTCCATATCGTCAGACATACCCAGAGATAATGTGTCGACGGTTGGGTAGTCTGCTTTCAGCCGCGCGAACGCGGCTGCCATCTGTTGAGCGACGGCAAGTTGCCGCTCGTACTCTGTTTCCGGAGCCGGAATGGCCATCAGGCCGCGCAGGCGGACGTTTGGCAGCGCGGCAATGTCGGCGGCCAGGGCATCCAGGGCGTCCAACGGAATACCGGATTTGCTCTGCTCATCGCTGATGTTGATTTGAATCAGCACGTTAAGCGGTGGCATCTCTGGCGGACGTTGCTCGCTAAGACGTGTTGCTATCTTGAGGCGATCGACGGTGTGGCACCAGTAGAAATGCTCGGCAACCAGACGACTTTTGTTGGACTGCAACGGGCCGATAAAGTGCCATTGCAGTGATGTAACGCCTTTTTCACGAAAGTGGAGGATCTTTTCCACCCCTTCCTGAACATAGTTTTCGCCAAATGCACGCTGCCCGGAGGCGACGGCTTCTTCGACCGCGCTCGCAGGTTTGGTTTTGCTCACTGCAAGCAGCGTAACTTCTTCTGAATCCCGACCGCAACGTGCTGCTGCCGCTGAGATTTTCTCCCTGACCTGTGCCAGGTTATGCGCAATATCGTTCATATGTGCTGGTGGGTCTATGGATATACAAGAAATGGTGTCGCTTAGTGTAAAGCATAACGTATCGGATCTACACCTATGTAGCAGCGGGATGGCACGCTGGCGCCAGGCCGGTCAGCTGTTAATTGCGCCATTTCCGTCGCCTGAGCCGCAAATACTGCTGGATGCATGGTTAAGTGAAACACAGCGGCGCGAGTGGCAGCAGCGCCAACAGCTTGATTTTGCGCTCTCCCTTACCGGTTGCCCGCGCCTGAGGGCAAGCGCCTTTGCCCATAGCGGCGGGGTTTCATTGGTACTGCGGCTGTTATCAACACATTGCCCAAGGCTTGATGAACTGCACACGCCGGTAGCACTCGCGGAGTTACTGCGAGAAGAGAGCGGGCTGATTCTGGTGACGGGGTCCACCGGTAGCGGCAAATCAACCACGCTCGCCGCGATGGTTGATCACCTCAATCATCAGCTTGCCGGGCATATTGTGACGCTTGAAGACCCCGTCGAATTTCTGCATGAAAGCGGAAGCTGTTTGATACATCAGCGGGAAGTTGGCCTGCACACCTCCTCATTTTCCGAGGCGCTACGGGCAGCGCTACGTCAGGACCCCGATGTGATTCTACTGGGTGAGCTACGTGACAGCGACACCATTCGGCTTGCGCTAACGGCTGCGGAAACCGGGCATCTGGTGCTGGCAACGCTGCACACGCGAGGGGCTGCTCAGGCTATCGAACGGTTGATTGACGTGTTTCCCGCGCAGGAAAAAGATCCGGTGCGTAATCAACTGGCGAGCAGTTTATGCGCGGTGCTATCCCAAAAGCTGCAGCCGGATAAACACGGAGGGCGCGTTGCGCTGTTTGAAATGCTGATTAACACGCCGGCCGTCGGCAACCTGATTCGTGAAGGTAAGACGCATCAGCTTGCTGGCGTGATGCAAACCGGGTTACAGAGTGGAATGCAGACTTTTAGCCAGAGCTATCAACAAAGAGTAAAAGCCGGGATGCTATAACTTTGCGAAGGGAGTATAATTTTCACCCCGACTTCTGGTAGATAAATCTACTCTTATTCTGAAACATTTTCGCCTACCACAATATATACATTAATAATGTGATGCGTTTCTTATTCTTTGAAAGATACCACTTCATTAATTATGCTTAAAAATTGGTTTGTAAATATAATTATTTATACTGTTGCATGAATGTGTTTTTTTGTAATTTGCGAGTGATGGTTAACAAAACATTTTTCTAACGTCATACTATTTTTATTCTAATATGATGGTTTTATCTAATCCTTTAGGATGAGTTATTTGTAATGACCTAATTACATTATGTTGCGTAGGCTTACAAAAAAAGGTTGATATTCTTTTGACACTTCTTGGTTCTTCGTTCTATTCTATTTGGGTAATTAGGACTAATCTTATGAAATATTATTTCACTTCTTGATGAGTCCTTATTATTAATGGTATTAGGTTTACCTTTGCTTTGACTTATAAAACACCATGATGGTGGATATTGACTATGGAGAGTTTCAAAATGTTTGAAGTAACAGAGAGTGTATCTAATTCCCGCAAGATTATCCTAATCACCCATCCGTCAGTACAAGCAAACGCATTTGCCAACTACCTTGCTGAATTACTGTCCGTTTCTGTAGATGTCCACAACATCAACAAACCCCTGATGCAGCGCCTGAACAAAGGTACTGTGGTGCTGTTCGATATCGCGGTATCTAACAAGAAATTGAACGGTATCTGGCGTGATATTATTCGTACCCAGTTTGATTCTCCACGTCTGCTTATTATTAATAGCGCGCAGAAGTATGAATTATACGAAATGGCTCAATGGCCAGCATTGTACGGCGTTTTCCGTCACGACGACGAAGAATCGCGCTTAATTGAGGGCGTCAAAGCGGTCTTAAACGGCGAGCAGACGGCTGAATTGAGCGTGATGCACCCGGCGATGTATGCAGTTGAACATACAGAAGAAACTCATGACAGTGTTCCTCTGACCGAGCGTGAATGCGAAATTCTGAATGAATTACGTCATGGTGCGACCAATATGGATATTGCTCGCGCATTGTTCATCAGTGAAAATACCGTACGTACCCATCTGTATAATGTATTCCGCAAGCTCAGCGTGAAAAACAGAACCCAGGCGGTAAGCTGGGCGAACGAAAATCTGCGTCACTAATTCAGGCATGACCGCAGGTTGTGAATACGCAGTTTGCGTATATCAACTTAGCGATGTCTAAAGGTCTGTTCCCGGGAATTCATTTCCCGGGGGCTGCCACGCTAGAAACCCTGGTCGAAATAACTTTCCAGAATCACCACCGCAGACGCTGAGTCGACGCTACCTTTATCCAGCGCGCGAAATCCCCCGTGTTCAAACAGCCCGGCACGTGCCTCAACGGTGCTTAATCTTTCGTCATGCAGCGTAATCGCGACGCCAAAGCGGCCGTGGATCTTGTTGGCAAAATTACGCGCGCGGGCGGTCAGCGGCTGCTCGGTACCGTCCATATTGAGCGGTAAACCGACGATCACCGTTTCCGGCTGCCATTCTTTGAGCAAACGAGCAATCAGGTTCCAGTCCGGCGTGCCGTCCTGCGCCTTCAGCGCTGCCAGCGGGCGTGCTGTGCCGGTAATGCGTTGCCCAATGGCTACGCCGATGCTGCGCGTGCCGAAATCAAAAGCCAGCAGTGTTCCACTACTCATTATGCGTGCCCCGCAGCGCCAGACATGGTCAGAATATTGATACCAATCAGCTTAGCCGCTTCTTTCCAGCGTTCGCCAATTGGCGTTTTAAACAGAATATTGAGATCCGCAGGCGCAGTCAGCCAGGCGTTATCGAGGATCTCTTGCTCCAGCTGTCCCTTCTCCCACGAGGCATAGCCCAGCGCCACCAATACGTCATTTGGCTGACGCTCAGTGCCCAGCGTCTCCAGCACGTCGCGTGAGGTGGTGACGATGGTATTGTCGGAGATGCGGATGCTTGAGGAGAACGATGCTGGCGGTGTGTGCAGAATAAAGCCACGATCTTCCGCCAGCGGGCCACCCAACATGACGGGTTTATCCAGCCGAATGGCAGGATCGCGCGGTTCAGCGGTGATCTTCAGCTTCTCGAGGATGCCATCGATCTGTAAATTTTCCAGAGGTTTATTAATGATGATGCCCATCGCGCCATCGTCGTTGTATTCGCAGATGTAAACCACGGAACGGCGGAAGATAGGATCCTGAAGGGACGGCATAGCAATAAGGAAGTGATGCTGTAAATTCATTATCAGAGGTTCTTGTCCTGTTTCAATACGCAGCTATGCCCAGTATGCGGGGAAAGTACACGGCTGTCACCAGGCTTGCCCGTTTGTGGTGGGGCGAAAAACCTGATTGGCGGCGGGTTCCCTCCCGCCGTTTAAAGGCAATAGCTTATTTTTGCAGGCGTTTTTCAATCGCGTCCATCAGCATACCGGTGATAGAAATCGGATATTCTGCCTCGATTTCGCGCACGCAGGTTGGGCTGGTGACGTTAATTTCCGTCAGACGATCGCCGATAATGTCGAGGCCAACGAAGATAAGCCCTTTGGCTTTCAGCGTTGGGCCGACTTTGCGGGCAATGGCCCAGTCGCTTTCGCTCAGCGGACGCGGCTCACCACGACCACCGGCAGCCAGGTTGCCGCGAGTTTCGCCGCCCTGCGGAATACGCGCCAGGCAGTAAGGCACCGGCTCGCCGTCGATGACCAGCACGCGCTTATCGCCATCTTTGATGGCTGGCAGATAGTTCTGCGCCATGCAGTAGCGGCTGCCCAGTTCGGTCAGGGTCTCGGCGATAACGCCAATGTTCGGATCGCCTTCTTTCACGCGGAAAATAGAGGCGCCGCCCATGCCGTCCAGCGGCTTCATGATGATGTCGCCGTGCTTTTCCCAGAACGCTTTCAGTTGGGCTTTGTTGCGGGTCACCAGCGTTTCCGGCGTTAAGTCGGAGAACCAGGCGGTAAACAGCTTCTCGTTACAGTCGCGGAGGCTCTGCGGCTTGTTGACGATCAGCGTCCCTTTCTCTTCCGCGCGCTCCAGAATGTAGGTGGCGTAAATAAATTCGGTGTCGAACGGCGGATCTTTACGCATCAGGATAACGTCGAGGTCGGCGAGCTTAATATCCTGCTCGCTGCCGAACTCGTACCATTTATCGTAGTTCTGCTCAACGCTCAGAAGACGCGTACGGGCGTGGGATTCGCCGTTGATCAGATAAAGATCGTTCATCTCCATATAATGGAGTTCATAGCCGCGACGCTGTGCTTCCAGCAGCATAGCGAAGCTGGTGTCTTTCTTGATGTTGATGCTTGCGATGGGATCCATCACGATGCCGAGCTTGATCATTATTGTTCTCCTTTAACCCAAATCACCAAAACGCACCTGCAGTGCGGTGATGGCGGTGAGTGCGGTAGTCTCTGTGCGCAAAACGCGAGGCCCCAACAGAATATCAGTAAACTGGTAGCGTGCGGTCATGGCAATTTCATCCGCCGACAGGCCGCCTTCTGGGCCAATCAGCAGGCGAACGCGTTCCACTGGTAGCGGCAGCGTGTTGATGCTGGCGCTGGCGCGCGGGTGCAGATTGAGCTTCAGCGCATCATCCTGCTCGGCGCACCACGCCTCGACGTCCATCGCCGGGCGAATTTCCGGAACCTGGTTGCGACCGCACTGCTCGCAGGCGGCAATCGCGATTTTTTGCCACTGCTGAATCTTCTTATTCAGACGCTCGGCATCCAGTTTAACGCCGCAGCGCTCGGAAAAAAGTGGCGTAATGAGGCTTACACCCAGTTCAATCGATTTCTGGATAGTAAATTCCATTTTATCGCCGCGCGACATCACCTGGCCTAAGTGAATATGGATAGGGGATTCGCGGTCATCGAGGGCGCTGCTCTGTATTTCAACCGTCACGTTCTTTTTACCGGCATCGGTGATAACGGCCTCAAAGACGTGATTGCTGCCGTCAAACAGCTGAATAGCCTGGCCTTTACCCATGCGCAAAACGCGCCCGACGTGATTCGCCGCATCTTCGCATAGGGCAACCTGCGTGCCGACGGTGAGTGATTCTGGATGATAGATGCGAGGGATGCGCATAGTCTGAATTCCATCTGTGGCTACGCCCTCTCCGCCAGGAAGAGGGCAGGGCAAAATAACAATTGCCGCTAGTGTAGGTTAGCTCTTTTGCGCCTGGCAAGCCTGCAGCACATATGGATTATGGTTGCCCTGAATTTTGGCGATGCGCTGGTCGCGTTCGCACTCCCATTGGCTGACGGGATACATTTTGTCCCAGGCGTTGAACAGCTGGGTTTGCTGGCGGGAGAGCGTCAGCTGGTAGCGGTCGCGCATATAGAAGTAGATACGGGCGATGGCGCCGCGTGAACGCTCCGGTGGCTCGGCGACTTTCTCTTTAAAGTCGACCTTCATCGCGCACTGGCCGTACTGGCCTTCGCCGCCGTTCCACTGCCCGTACATAAAGTTGCCGCGGTCACCATTCACCTCGCCGACGGCGGGTTGCAGGTTATGCATATCGCTCTCCATCTTGCGGTATTCTGGGTCTTTGGCACAGTTCTTCCTACCGCCATCCTGCCAGCACTGGCGCTGATGGCCGAACTGCCACGCAGGCACGACGTGCTCCCACTCGACGCGGCTGGCGCGGTTTTCATTTTTACGCACTTTATAGCCACAGGATTCCAGATCGATAACGCCTTTCTTACCCTGCCAGTTAATTTTACAGCCGCAGTAGAAATCGCCGGGAACGTCGCTATTCACTTTTACACCCGCGCTTTTCGCCTGGGAAAAACTGTTAATACCCTCGGCTAGCGCCTGTCCAGAGAGGGCTGCCGCGACAAACGCCACGGCAAAAGACAAATTACGGTACATCACGAACTCCATCTCAAAACGAGCCCGCAACGTAACGAATGTGGTTGTCAGATGCAATCAGTCAGGTCAGAAAACTTCCAGATATTTCCGTTAGTTACATTTCGGCAACTAATGGTTCGCCGCAGTGAACGCAGCGATAGGTGGCTTCACCGCGCACCACGCGATTATGGCGGCGAACGGTGAGCTGATGCTGCTGGCAGCGGCAGCGATAGGGGAAAGTATTTTTGCGCACGGACTCCAGCTCGAACTGATGGGTACGACGCGCCGGTACGCCGAGCACGCTCTCCATCATCCACTTCCACTCTTTGCCATGCGGCGCGACACGGCCAAAGTGCTTCCAGACCAGCAGGTGAGCCAGCTCGTGCGGTACCACTTCATCAATAAACGCCTGCTGATTTTCCTGTAGCAACACGGGATTGAGGCGAATTTCATACTGCTGAAGCCAGGCGGTACCCGCAGAGGTACCGCGCTGCTGATAGACAAGCTTCGGTTCTGGGTAGTTACGCCCCAGCGCCTGATTGGCCTGAGCGAGTTTTTCCCGCAGGCTGCGCATGACGTTTTGCTGGACGGCGATAGGAATTCGAGGGGTTTTCATAACGGCTGAGGATAGAGCGTGAAGCAAGGTGGTGCAAGAGGAAGCTTCCTCCCTGGCGGGAGGAAGCGGGATGAAGGTTAGTCGCGTGCGCCAATTTCGCGCAGCGGACGGCCCTGCATCAGGTTACGTTCAATGTGTTCCAGAGAGACGTTTTTGGTTTCTGGAATCAGCCACAGGGTCAGGAAGATGAACAGCACGTTCAGGCCGCCGTATACCCAGAAGGTGTTGGCGCTGCCGAGCGAGTTCAGCATGGTCAGGAAGGTGGCCCCGACAATCATGTTCGCAATCCAGTTAGTGGCGGTAGAGCAGGTGATACCGAAGTCGCGGCCTTTCAGCGGCTGAATTTCAGAGCACAGTACCCAAATCAGCGGACCGGCGCTCATGGCGAAGCCAACGATAAACATCAGCAGCATCAGCACGGCGAAGTACTGGGCAACGGCGGAGTGAATACCGATGTGCATCATCGAGCCCAGCACGCCCATACCAACGGCCATCACGATAAAGCCAAGGATAAGGGTTGGTTTACGGCCCCAGCGGTCAACCAGACCAATGGCGATGAAGGTGGCCAGTACGTTGGTCAGGCCAACGATAACGGTACCCCACATCTGTTCAGTGGTGTTGGTGTAGCCTGCCAGTTCGAAGATTTTTGGTGCGTAGTACATGATGACGTTCATACCGGTGAACTGTTGCATCACCTGCAGCAGTACGCCGAGGAACACTGCGCGACGGAAGTTGCTGTTCTCTTTGAACAGCGCCCAGCCGCTCTGTTTCACCTTCAGGCTTTCACGGATTTCATCCAGTTCACGTTTGGCTTCGGCGCTGGTATCACGCAGACGCATCAGCACGCGCTCGGCATCGTTAAAGCGACGTTTTGCCGCGAACCACCGCGGGCTGTCCGGCAGGAAGAATACGCCTATCAGCAGCAGTACCGCAGGGATGATGATAACGCCGAGCATCCAGCGCCATGCGCCGCTATAGCTGAACGCGGTGTCGGACAGGTACGCGCCGAGAATACCGATGGTGATCATCAGTTGGTACATGGAAATCATACTGCCGCGGATTTTCTCCGGCGCGATTTCAGACAGGTACAGCGGTGCGGTGTAGGAGGCCACACCGACAGCCAGACCGAGCAGTACGCGGGAAAGCAGCAGTACTTCAACGTTCGGCGCGGCGGCGGAGAACAGGGAACCGGCAACGAACAGGATCGCACCGATCATCAGGCTTTTCTTACGACCCAGCTTGAAGGAGAGCCAGCCGCTGCCTACCGCCCCTACCGCTGCGCCAAACATCATGGAACTGACCACCCACTCCTGCGTATGCGGGCTGAGTTGGAAATCGGTAGTAATAAAGGGCAATGCACCGGCAATAACGCCGATATCAAGGCCAAACAGCAGTCCGGCCAGCGCCGCTAAGAAGCAGACAAAGAAGGTCATTGTCTTGTTCGAGCGACCCTGTTTTTTATTGTTAGGCATGATGCTCTCCAATTGAGTCATTGATTCTATCGATGCTTAGGGTAGGAGAGTATGTAGTAAAAAAATGTGATTACAATCACGACTGTGTAATCGGTTACACTGCGGATTAGGTTATGCTTTGGTTAAATATTAATAAAATCATAAGGTTGATTGTGTTTCAGGTAAAATGAAAAACTCAATAATGAGACTTTACTGAAACATGACGCATTAATATGAAAAGGTGTTTCATGGCTTATGATAAAGGCTTGTGTGGCGCGGTGTCATTAATGTAATCGCTTTCACAAAATTGTGTGCAACTGTAAATTGTTACGTAAAAGGAATGACTCCAGGCCTACAACGGGCATAAAAAAAGCCAGCACAAGGCTGGCTTTTATCAAAACGGGTAAACCTTATTTCAGGCCAGCCGCTTCGCGCAGCTGAGCTGCTTTGTCGGTTTTTTCCCATGGGAAGGTTTCGCGACCAAAGTGACCGTAAGCCGCCGTTTCTTTGTAGATCGGGTGCAGCAGGTCCAGCATCTGGATCAGGCCGTATGGACGCAGGTCGAAGAACTCGCGAACCAGCAAAATCAGTTGCTCAGCAGGCACTTTCTCGGTACCGAAGGTTTCCACCATGATGGAAGTTGGTTCAGCGACGCCGATAGCGTAGGAAACCTGAATTTCACAGCGGTCAGCCAGGCCTGCGGCAACGATGTTTTTCGCCACATAGCGCGCTGCGTAAGCTGCGGAACGGTCAACTTTAGAAGGATCTTTACCGGAGAATGCACCGCCACCGTGACGAGCCATGCCGCCGTAGGTATCCACGATGATTTTACGACCGGTCAGGCCACAGTCACCCATTGGGCCGCCGATAACGAAACGACCGGTTGGGTTGATAAAGAATTTGGTCGACGCGTTCAGCCATTCAGTAGGCAGAACTGGCTTGATGATCTCTTCCATCACTGCTTCTTGCAGGGATTTCTGATCGATGCTTTCAGCGTGCTGGGTAGACAGAACCACCGCATCAATACCGACAACTTTACCGTCGTCGTACTGGAAGGTGACCTGGCTTTTCGCATCTGGACGCAGCCATGACAGGGTGCCGTTTTTACGCACTTCAGCCTGACGCTGCACCAGACGGTGTGCGTAGGTGATTGGCGCTGGCATCAGCACGTCGGTTTCGTTGGTCGCATAGCCAAACATCAGACCCTGGTCGCCCGCACCCTGTTCCAGCGGATCGGCACGGTCAACGCCCTGGTTGATGTCCGGAGACTGCTTACCGATAGCGCTCAGTACGGCACAAGAATTGGCATCAAAGCCCATATCAGAATGCACATAGCCAATCTCGCGAACGGTTTTACGGGTGATCTCTTCGATATCGACCCATGCGCTAGTGGTGATTTCACCACCGACCAGCACCATACCGGTTTTGACGTAGGTTTCACACGCTACGCGCGCTTTTGGATCCTGCTCGAGGATGGCGTCCAGCACGGCGTCGGAAATTTGGTCAGCGATTTTGTCAGGATGCCCTTCAGATACAGACTCGGACGTGAAAAGGTGTTTTGCCATATTTAATATCACCCAATGAGAATTTGGTTAGCTCAAACTGTTGTCTTGAATAATCACGATGGAAGATTATACCACGGACTTGATGGTTGCCGTCACTGGCAGTCTGAGTGTTAATCGGTATAGATGGATTAACATCTGGACGGCTATTTTAGGTCACATCTTCACCTCATTGCCAGTTTTTTTTGAGATAGCTCGCATTCTGTTGCAGTGGCTAACGGAAATTTTTCCTGACACCGCTGGCAATGCGCGCATTTATATTTTGCATTTTAGGTGGGTTATCGGTATAAAACGCCGCGCGCGGCTCATACAAAAAAGCACACGTCATTTTTCGTGTTGCCACTTCCAGCCGGGCTAAGACTTTTGCTTTGGCTTGAGGTTCGTCTTTCGAGGCGGCCGTGGAGGTGATACGAGATAATGAACCGTTGTATTCTGCTGATTCTACCGTGCCGTCCTGGCGCGACTATGTTCCCCGCAACCCCCCATTCTGCTTTGCATACCAGCCGATGTTATACCCATTTCGGCGCTTCTCAGGACTCCAGAGCCGGTAGGTAACTGAAGACTGAACAAGGGCGCTCTTGTCAAAACAAGAGTTTTCTCGTGGTTTCTCTGAACCGTCATAATGTGTTCAGGTGCTTGTTTTATAATGATATGAATAAGAAACCGGTCGCACAGTCGGAGCGTCAGCATGTTCTGCTGCCTATTCGGGCTGTATATGGGTTGTTATCGCAACGTCACGCTGCGATAGTAGTTAACTGTTTTACACTTGTTATAAATAATTGAGGTTCGCTATGTCTGACGACATTTCATTCGATTCGCATTCGTCAGCAGGCGAACGCGGTGTACTACGTTCCATGCAGGAGGTTGCGATGAGCTCCCAGGAAGCCAGCAAAATGCTACGCACATACAACATTGCCTGGTGGGGCAATAACTACTACGACGTCAACGAGCTTGGCCACATCAGCGTCTGCCCGGATCCGGATGTACCAGAAGCGCGCGTTGACCTCGCCGAGTTGGTAAAAGCCCGTGAAGCGCAGGGGCAGCGTTTGCCTGCACTGTTCTGCTTCCCGCAGATCCTGCAGCATCGTCTGCGTTCGATTAACGCGGCGTTCAAACGCGCGCGTGAATCTTACGGCTACAACGGCGACTACTTCCTGGTTTACCCCATCAAAGTAAACCAGCATCGTCGCGTCATTGAATCGTTGATCCACTCCGGCGAACCGCTGGGTCTGGAAGCCGGTTCTAAAGCTGAATTGATGGCAGTGCTGGCGCATGCGGGCATGACCCGCAGCGTGATCGTCTGTAACGGCTATAAAGACCGTGAATACATTCGTCTGGCGCTGGTCGGCGAGAAGATGGGCCACAAGGTCTATCTGGTCATCGAAAAGATGTCGGAAATCGCCATCGTGCTGGAAGAAGCTGAGCGTCTGAACGTGGTACCGCGCCTTGGCGTGCGTGCGCGTCTGGCCTCTCAGGGTTCCGGTAAATGGCAGTCTTCCGGCGGCGAAAAATCCAAGTTCGGCCTGGCGGCGAACCAGGTGCTGCAACTGGTGGAAATTCTGCGCGAGCGCGGTCGTCTGGACAGCATCCAGTTGCTGCACTTCCATCTCGGTTCGCAGATGGCGAACATTCGCGATATCGCCACCGGCGTGCGTGAATCCGCCCGTTTCTACGTTGAGCTGCACAAGCTTGGCGTGAACATTCAGTGCTTCGACGTGGGCGGCGGCCTGGGCGTGGACTACGAAGGTACCCGCTCGCAGTCCGACTGCTCCGTGAACTACGGCCTGAACGAATATGCCAACAACATCATCTGGGCGATTGGCGATGCGTGCGAAGAGCACGGCCTGCCGCACCCGACGGTGATTACCGAATCTGGTCGTGCGGTCACCGCGCACCACACGGTGCTGGTGTCTAACATCATCGGCGTTGAGCGTAGCGAACACACCGAAGCGACGCCGCCGGCAGCCGATGCGCCGCGCGCGCTGCAAAGCATGTGGGAAACCTGGCAGGAGATGCACGAGCCGGGCAACCGCCGCTCGCTGCGCGAATGGCTGCACGACAGCCAGATGGACCTGCACGATATTCACGTCGGCTACTCTTCAGGCACCTTTAGCCTGCATGAGCGCGCGTGGGCCGAGCAGCTTTATCTGAACATGTGCCATGAAGTGCAGAAACAGCTCGACCCGAGCAACCGCGCGCACCGTCCGATTATCGACGAACTCCAGGAACGTATGGCGGATAAGATTTACGTCAACTTCTCTCTGTTCCAGTCGATGCCGGATGCGTGGGGTATCGATCAGCTGTTCCCGGTGATGCCGCTGGAAGGGCTGAATCAGGCGCCGGAGCGCCGCGCGGTGCTGCTGGATATCACCTGTGACTCCGACGGTGCTATCGACCATTACGTTGACGGCGACGGGATTGCGACCACCATGCCAATGCCGGAATATGACCCAGAGAACCCGCCAATGCTGGGCTTCTTTATGGTGGGGGCGTATCAGGAGATCCTCGGCAACATGCACAACCTGTTCGGCGACACCGAAGCGGTTGACGTGTTTGTCTTCCCTGACGGCAGCGTGGAAGTTGAGCTGTCTGACGAAGGCGATACCGTGGCGGACATGCTGCAGTATGTACAGCTCGATCCAAACACCCTGCTGACGCAGTTCCGTGACCAGGTGAAAAACACCGATCTCGACGCTGAGCTGCAGCAGCAGTTCCTGGAAGAGTTTGAAGCCGGTTTGTACGGCTATACTTATCTGGAAGACGAGTAACGGTAATTGCCCGGTGGCGCTGCGCTTGCCGGGCCTACATCTGTAGGCCGGATAAGGCGAAGCCGCCATCCGGCATTGACGATGTCAGCTTGAATCCGTACAAAATAACGGCGATAATTTGCCACAAATATGCAGTTACCAAATCAATCCCTTCCTCGTCGGGCCTAACGACGCGGAGGGGATTTTTTTTACAGTAATTTTAAAAGAGGTCAGCACATGAGCACCTTAGGTCATCAATACGATAACTCCCTGGTTTCCAACGCGTTTGGTTTTCTTCGTCTGCCGATGAACTTCATGCCGTACGACAGCGACGCGGATTGGGTCATTACTGGCGTACCGTTTGATATGGCGACCTCAGGTCGTGCCGGTGGCCGTCACGGCCCGGCGGCCATTCGTCAGGTTTCCACTAACCTGGCCTGGGAGCACAACCGCTTCCCGTGGAACTTCGACATGCGCGAGCGCCTGAACGTGGTTGACTGCGGTGATCTGGTTTACGCTTTCGGCGACGCCCGTGAGATGAGTGAAAAACTGCAGGCGCACGCGGAAAAACTGCTGGCGGCTGGTAAGCGTATGCTCTCCTTCGGCGGCGACCACTTCGTCACGCTGCCGCTGCTGCGCGCGCACGCTAAGCACTTTGGCAAAATGGCGTTGGTGCACTTCGATGCTCACACCGATACCTACGCTAACGGTTGCGAGTTTGACCACGGCACCATGTTCTTCACCGCGCCGAACGAAGGCCTGATCGACCCGAACCACTCCGTGCAGATTGGTATTCGTACCGAGTTCGACAAAGACAACGGCTTCACCGTACTGGACGCTGGTCAGGTGAACGATCGTACCGTGGACGACATCATCGCGCAGGTTAAGCAGATCGTTGGCGATATGCCGGTCTACCTGACCTTTGACATCGACTGCCTGGATCCTGCGTTTGCACCGGGTACCGGTACGCCGGTGATCGGCGGTCTGACGTCCGATCGCGCCATTAAACTGGTTCGCGGCCTGAAGGATCTGAACATCGTCGGGATGGACGTGGTGGAAGTGGCTCCGGCCTATGACCAGTCCGAGATCACCGCACTGGCGGCGGCGACCCTGGCGCTGGAAATGCTCTACATCCAGGCTGCGAAGAAGGGCGAGTAAGACATTCGCGGTAGTTCCCCGGCGTCGGCCTAAACGCCTCGGCCGGGCTACGATTAACATGTAGCCCGGCCGAGCGCAGCGACGCCGGGAGTACACTCAACGATTAAAACGCGTTAAACGGGTACTCGACGTAAACGCGAACTTCATTCCCGCTGACGTTGTAGTCGCTGGCGTTGCTGGAAACACGCAGCACCGAATAGCGAACTTTAAACTTCAGATCTTTCGCCGGGCCGTCCTGGACCTGGTACTGCACCTGGTTAAACCACTCGTGCTCTTTACCGTTGTTGGTTTCTGCCGTTTTGATGTTATCGCCGCGAACGTACGCAGTGGTCCAGCTTAAGCCCGGTAAGCCCAGGCCGCCAAAGTCCAGCGCATAAGACGCCTGCCATGAGCGTTCGTCTTCACCGTTAAAATCAGACCAGTAAGAGTTCGCCAGCCAGATGGTGTTGCCGCCGTCGCCGACGCCGCCCTGATTCTGGTAGCTGCCGTAGTGATAGCCGGTGCTGCCGCTGCTCTGCTGGTAGGCAATTTTGAAGGTGTGGATATCCCAGATATAGCTGGTAGCCAGGCTCCAGATGCTGTTGCTGCGGCCGGTATCCAGCGAGTCGGCGTATTCCTGATCCAGGCGAGAGTTATAGCCGTTGAAGTCGAAGACCAGCTTCTGATTGGTCGCCAGCGGCTGCGCGTAGTTCAGGCCGAGGTACTGCTTGTTCAGCACGTCTTCAACGTTAGAGGCGTACAGTGCGCCGCTCAGTTGGTCGTTAAACTGATAGCTCGCGCCGCCGAAGGTAATGCTCTTCAGGCCGCTGTTGTGGCTGTCGTCGCTTTTACGCTGCTCGTCGGTGAAGTAACCGGCGTTCACTTCCAGGCCGTCGATCTCTTTGGAGGTCAGCATGGTCCCGGTGAAGGTTTCATAGAGTAGGCGCGAATCGTCGGCGTAGAGAATCGGTAACGCTGGGCGCTGGGTACCGTAGCTCAGTACGGTATTGGAGAAGCGCATTTTGGCGGTCGCACCGAATTTGGCTAAATCAGATTTTGCACGGCCGTCGTTATCCTGGGCGAAAAAGTCGATGCCGCCCGCACCGCTGTTCCCACGGCCGCCGTCCAGGCGCACGCCGTACTGGGCGATACCGTCCACGCCGAAGCCGATAGGGCCCTGAGTGAAGCCGGATTCAAAGGTCGCGATAAAGCCCTGGCCCCATTCGCTCTTATCATGTAGCCCATCGCGATAATCACGTTTGATATACGCGTTACGCAAGAAGAGATCCAGATGGCTGTCATTAATAAAACCCTGGCTGTCGGATTGTTGGCTCGCGAAAGCCGGCGCAGAGGCAATAATACTTAAAGCAATTAACGTTAATTTCTTTTTCACGGAGGGAACTTCTCTGTTTATCTGACGGTCGAATTGTGTTGTTACAATTCGGATATTCGCCTGAATAAGTGTCAAAAGCAATCATTGTATGAATGGATGTGTCGCTGGGATGTATCATGCAGGGCGCGCCATAACTGGCTTTACTAAACCCCTCTGGACTATTTAAAAATAAGGTAAAAGAACTTCCTGAAAGGTAAATAATATAATTTTGATTTGATATTCAGGATAAGTGTTTGAGTGCGGCGGGGTCGGTTTATATATTTGACCGATGTGACATCTACGTATATTTAACGGTTCGTGCGCTTAAATTATCAATTCATGCCGTTTAGCCATTATTAATATTTTTTGCTTATCAAAGCAAGAGGGGCAATATTGCCCCTCTGAATAATTATTTAATGCCGTCCGCCTGTAAGCGATCGCGAATGTGCTGGGCACGCGCCTGAGAAGCCGGGTGATCGTCAAACATTGAGCTTTGACGACCATCTTCGAGTTTAGATAACTTCTCGAAGCTGGTGGCAAGCCCGGTCGGATTGATCCCTCGCTTGCGCAGCAGATCATAAGAGTAGTCATCGGCTTCCGATTCCTGACGCTGGGAGAACTGCGAGTTCACCAGTTTTTCGCCAAGATCGCCAAGCTGTGACTGCGACAAGCTGCCCACGATGCCGCCAGCGGATGCCGCCGCTGCGCGCAGGGCGTTGGTGCCAATCGCCACCTGCATCCCTTTCTTCACGTGGCCGAGCGCAACGTGGCCCATTTCGTGGCCAACTACGGCTTCGACTTCATTATCATTCATCAGATCCATCAGGCCGCTATACACGCGGATACAGCCGTTGGCCATGGCGAAAGCGTTGACGTCTTTCGCCACGTAGACTTTGTAGTTCACCGGTTGACCGTTAATGTTATCGCCAAGCGCCGCCGCTATCTTATTGAGTCGCTGTACATAAGCGCTGTCTGCCGGTGCGATGGTAGCCTTACTGTCCATATCCTTACAGGCCTGGTCGCTTAGCGCCTGAACCTGTTGATCGCTCAAGGAAAATGCCTGCAAAGCGCCGGTACTTGAGCTCAAAAAACCATTTGAATCCATATTCTGACAGCCGCTTAGCAGTAAAGTCGCGCCAAACGCCAGAATCGCCGCCCGTTTCTTCATGAGATTGCTTCCAAAGTCGTTTATCTGAAAATGCTCCGGAACTGCACCACCAGAGTTAGGCGTAAGTATAAAGAATATCGCGGCTTTCGAGCGAGTGGATTACATCTTGTTAACCTCTGTTCCAGAGATTTCTGAAGTGGCAAAAGGATGCTCCATGTACATGCTTTGTCGCATAGGTTACATTGTTGACACTTTTTTCTGGCATAGCCCGTAACGTGCGCCTCTCGTGACGTTAGGGTTGCCTTCAACAGTCCGAACTGGAGTCAAAATGTCCTCACGTAAAGAGCTTGCTAATGCTATTCGTGCGCTGAGCATGGACGCAGTACAGAAAGCCAATTCCGGTCACCCGGGTGCCCCTATGGGTATGGCTGACATTGCCGAAGTCCTGTGGCGTGATTTTCTGAACCATAACCCGCAGAACCCGTCCTGGGCTGACCGTGACCGCTTTGTGCT